>JAACDY010000159.1 GCA_009936675.1 Bacteroidota bacterium | reverse complement strand
GTGGGCGCGAAGGGATTCGAACCCCTGACCCCTTGGGTGTAAACCAAGTGCTCTGAACCAACTGAGCTACGCGCCCTATATTTTATTTACATGCCTTTAAAATAATAGGAAAGTCTTTTAAATTTAAATTAAAAAAAATTATTTAACATAATCCTTCTATTTGACTTTTGGCTCGGCAAATATAACACTATTCATTTATAACAAAAATAGTTTTTTAAAGCATGTCGTTAATTTTTAACCACTAATACATTTATGCCAAAATTCGGGCTTAGTTGAAGCTTAATTCGGCATTGTTTTTTTTAGGATCAAAAAACACAGTGTCCATTTCCTCAATTTTTTTTCCGCCTACAAAAATGTTTTTTAAATGAACGCTCAAGTCTTTCTTTTTGGTCTGGGAGTAGTGCCTAAAAAAAGCCCACTTCTTGGGAAAGGCCTCTTCAAAATTACAATCCTCAATAGTGATGTTTTGGATTTTCCCCAAAGATGAAGTATCGCTATTTCTTTTGGTAATATAAAAGTTGATTGCCGTTTGCTTTCGATCTGGGTGACAATACTCAGCGTGAATGTTTTTAAACAGCACTTCTTTCACCAACGCTCCATCCCTTACATTGATTCCCAACACTCGGTCCGATTCAATAATGTCATTGTCCTCAAAAATAATTTTTTGCATTAGCTCACAATAGGTTTCTGTTCCTATTTTTAACCCTGATTTTTTAGTTAAAAACACATTGTTGCGAATGGTAATTCTTTCTGCATTGGGAATCATTTCTTGATTTTCGCCCCGTCCAGTACATTTTATCGCAACAGTATCATCTCCAGCCCATCCGAATGAGTTTTCAATCAATACATCACTAGAACTGTCCGGATCCCATCCGTCAAGACTACCGAGGTATTTACTTTCAGCGGGATTGTTCATCAGTTTACAATATCGAAAACTAATGTGTTCAGAGTTGAGAATATGAGTGTTCCAACGGGCAGCGTCCTTCAATAATCTTCCTTCTATTTGGACATTCCTTGAACGGTAAATCAGCAACAGCCTTATACCTCCAATCTTTGAGGACTGATCAGGATGCGACAGCCCAACAATTTGAGTTCCATTGCCATCCAGTGTTCCTAAGCCTGAAATGTGGAGATTTTGAACATCTTTGATAAGAATAAAATGATTGATTTTTGTTTTGTCATTGGATATATAACTACTCAGCGAATGATCGTCTGCTATAATTCGTGCATTTTTATTGAGGTGGATTCGACTGTTGCTTCTAAACTCAAGTTTATAGGTCTTATATTTTCCAGGAGGAAAATAGAGTACATTTTCAGTTCCGGAAATCTCGTCCAAAGCCCTTTGAATTTTTGAGGTTTCATTCTTTTGACCGCTATTGTCCACATCATAGACATCCACTATGTTGATCCTTTTCTCTGGAACAACTTCGGGGGCTTCAAACAATAAAACCAAACGTTTTGTAAAATCTTGATTTTGCTTCAAACGAATTACGACATAACCCAGTCGATCCATTCTAAATGAAAGTTGATTTCCCGATTTCTCGCCCTTTATTTTATATCGCTTGGGTGAAATGGACCATTCAGTATCATTAAAATCAAGGTCGGAAGACTGTAATTTAATACCAATAGGCTTACCTGTGTAGGTAATACGAGCAAATTTATAACTAGATAGACCGTGAATGGACGGAACATCGTTTTGTTCATATACCTCGACACGGTTGCCATCAGCATAAACCTCAAAGGGCTGAGCTTTGGAATGAAAAGCCAATGAATAAATAAAAATTAAAAGCAAAAATCGCAAGCCACAAAATTTTTGGAAATATAGTAATCTATTTCAAATTCCTTTCTTTTTAAAACCATCATAAAACAACTTCCATCGAATTTTATAATATCTCTGCCACCACAAAAGTACTCCCCCCTATATAGATAAAATCATCGGCATGGGCTTGACTTTTGGCGGCTAAAAAAGCAGCTTCAACTGTTGGAAAAATTTTGTGAGAAAGATCTAAATCTTGGGTGATTCGTTCCAAATCACTTACGGCCAAGGCTCGGGGGATTTGAGGAGCAGAAAGGTAAAATTGAGCATCAGGGGGGAAAAGCCGGAGGATTTCATCCACCACTTTGTCCTTGACAAACCCCAATACCAAATGAAGTTGGCGATAGGAATGTGATTCGATCTGGGGAATAATGTATTGTAATCCCTCTATGTTGTGTGCCACATCGGCAACAATCTTTGGGGTATCATTTATAACTTGCCACCTTCCCTGAATACCAGTATTGGCCACCACATTCATCAAACCCTTCTCTAATTTTTCGGGATGGAGGTCAAAACCCTTTAAATGTTGGAGCCCAACAACGGCCGTCTGAATATTCTGTCGCTGATAAGTCCCTTTTAGATCGGATTCGTATTCTATGGCGTTCATTTGATCGGCAAAGATGATTTCGGCTTTCAACTGACGGGATTTCTCCTCGAAAACAGTCTGGGTTTCCACTTGGGTCAAACCAATAATCACAGGGATCTTAGGCTTGATGATCCCTGCCTTTTCTCCGGCAATTTCCACCAGACTGTCTCCCAAAAATTGGGTGTGATCCATTCCTATATTAGTAATTACACAAAACTCGGGTTTGATCAGATTGGTTCCGTCCAACCGTCCTCCCATACCCACTTCGATGACCGCTATATCCACTTCCTTTTTTGAAAAATAAGAGAAAGCCAAGCCCACAGTCATCTCAAAAAAAGAGAGGGAGTGAGACTCAAAATAAGTACGGTGTTTTTCAACAAAATCTACGACAAATGCTTTATCAATAGGCTGACCATTAATCTTGATTCTCTCCCTAAAATCTTTTAGATGAGGAGAAGTGTACAATCCCACCTGAAGCTCATGTTGTTGGAGAACTGAGGCCATCATATGAGCCGTCGATCCTTTTCCATTGGTTCCGGCCACATGGATGGTTTTGATTTGGTCTTGGGGTTGATTGAGGTAGTCACAAAAGTCCTCCATACGGGACAAATCAGGCCGATAAGCTTGAACTCCTTTTTTTTGATACATCGGAAGTTGGGACAACATCCAAGCCAAAATGGATTCGTAATTTTCCAATCTATTCTCCCAATTTGAACTGAATCACAACAAAACCGACCTGTTGGGCGGGTGCTTTGGCATCGGGAAACCATTTGTGCAATAGCGCGGTTTCTCTGGCGGGTTGAAGTAGGCAGGGATGTGTATTGGTCGATCCCTTGACCCCTGGTTCGGCCTGAACCACATCACCTTGACGGTTAACGGTTATTCTGACTACCACCACTCCTTCTTGGTTACACTGTTGGGTAACTTTTCCTCGAGATTCCAAGCGGCGACCATTCAATCCAAATCCTTTGCCCATTCCTCCTGGACCAGCCAAATTAAAATAGCTATTCGCATAGGGATTGCCTTCAATTTTGCCTTTGTCTCCTGCAACTTGGTCATTACCCTCTCCTTGTTGATTCGCTTTTTTAGCTGCCTTTTTTTGATTGACCAATTTGGACAAAATATTCTTGGTCGCCTGATCTACCTTTGGTTTGGGTGGTTCCACTTTTTTGGGAACTTCCTTTACAGGGGGACTTTGTTTTTTTTTGGTTTTATCGGGGACAGCCACATCACTGCTCTCTTGAGAGGCCACTTTGGGTTGGGCTACCTTCTTAGGTGCTGCTTTTGGGGTTACTTTTTTTGGAGTCGGCTGGGGACTGGTTTTGGCAGTAACAGGTTTTTGGGGTTGTGTCTTTCCCATGCCCTGTGAGGCGTTGCCAAAATTTACCTCCATTCCAAAACTTATGGGAGGATCGTAGTACTTCAAACCCAGCAGAAAAAACAAAAGGATCAACAGTGTGGTAATCAAAGTAGTGATGACCGCCGATTTTTTTTCGTGTGGTGTTTTGAGATATTTCATGGTGCATCTACCGCCAAAACAACTTTGATGCTGTTCTGATTCGCAATATTCATTACATAAACCACCTGATCTATGGGAACCTTCTCCTCTGCCCTAAGGACAATGGCAGGCGCACTGGAGCCCTTGAGTTTTGCAATCAACGCTTGTTCAATTCGACCTTTGGAAATCTGTTTGGAATCCAAATAAAATTGAGAACGGTTGTTGATGGTCAGCGATACCGTGTTTCGGTTTTCCGTTTTTCCTTTGGCTTGGGGAAGTTTTACATCAATGGTGTCCAAGTTTTTGGCCAAAGTTGAAGCAATCATAAAAAAGATCAACAACAGAAAAACGATATCTGTCATTGAGGACATATTAAATTCGGGGGTGATCTTATTTCTTCCTTTTAGATTCATCCTAGGCGGGTTCGTTCAGTAAATCGAAAAACTCTAAAGAAGTGGCCTCCATTTGATAAACTACTTTATTGGTTTTCACCACCAAATGATTGTAGGTGATATAACCAACAATTCCTACGATAAGACCTGCTACGGTTGTCGTCATGGCAGTGTAAAGTCCATTGGACAGAAGCTGCATATCGATATTCCCACCTGCATTTGAAATCTCAAAAATCGATAAAATCATTCCGATGACCGTGCCCAAAAACCCAATCATGGGAGCAGCACCAGCTATGGTCGCCAAAATACTGACGTTTTTCTCCAATTTGTAAATCTCCAATCGGCCAGCATTTTCTACGGTGGTACTGATGTCCTCCAAAGGTCTTCCGATGCGCGAGAGTCCTTTGGCGATCAATCGGGCAACGGGTTTGTTTTCACTTAAGCACAGCGCTTGGGCCCCATCGATTTTGTGGTTTAAAACATAGGTTTTGATTTGTGCCATAAAGTTGGGACTGATTTTGGAGGCCGACTTGATAGCAAATAATCGCTCAAAATAAATGTAAATGACAATCATCAACAAAAGGAAAAGCAATCCAATAATCAATTGACCCCCCAAACCACCATCTTTGATTAACTCGATCAGGGAAAGGGTTTTTTCAGTCTGAAGAGGGGTTTTTTGTATAAATAGCATATAGGCCAAAGGTTTATTATTACAACGATGGTAGCGAAAAAAAATTTTACTCCACTACAAAATAAAATCTCGCATCAAAATAAAAGTAAGCGAGCCAGCGATAAAACCTGCCAAGGCCAACCACGAGATTTTTTTCAAATACCAGAAAAATTCAATACGCTCCATTCCCATGGCCACAACTCCAGCTGCCGAACCGATGATGAGCATACTTCCTCCTGTTCCTGCAGAAAAAGCTATGAAGTGCCAAAGGGGGTGATCCATCATTTCAGAAAACATTCCCATACTGGCGGCTACCAAAGGAACATTATCAATAATTGCCGAACCAATTCCTAGTAGCATAACGACTACATCCGAATTGGGAATGGTAGCATTGAGAGAACCTGCAAATTCAAACAACATTCCCAAGGATTCTAGAGCTGCAACGGCCAATAAAATCCCCAAGAAGAAAAGTATGCTGGGCAATTCGATTTTAGAGAGGGAACTATGAACCGGGCTGTGACTGGAATATTCCTCATGCTCCACATCAATCGAGGTAATGTTGATTTTGGCACTACTAAAGTATTCGGCAAAAGTAGCGACAACAGCCAATGAAAGCATCATTCCCACATAGGGAGGCAGGTGGGTTAGGGTTTTAAAAACCGGAACAAAAACGATAGCAGAAAGTCCCAAGTAAAGCATAGCAGCTCCATATTTATGTGTATCTCCATCTTTATCCTCTAAGGCATCGGAAATATCTCCCTTAAACGCTGGCAATCTGGTGGCAAGCAGAACAGGAACCACCATACAGACCAATGAAGGAATCAGTAGGTACTTAATGAGTTTGAGAGTAGTAACTTTATTTCCAATCCACAGCATGGTAGTAGTCACATCACCGATGGGAGACCAAGCTCCTCCGGCATTGGCTGCAATGACAATCAAACCTGCAAACCATATTCTGGTATTGCGTTTTTTGACGACTTTTTGGAGTATGGTAATCAAAACGATGGTGGCGGTCAGATTGTCGATAATGGCGGAAAGAATAAATGCCAATAAAGAGAATATGACGAGTAAACCCTTTTTGGATTTTGTTTTGATAAATTTTTTGATGGTGGCAAATCCATTAAAATAATCGATGATTTCAACGATGGTCATGGCTCCCAACAAGAAAATGATGATCTCAGCAGTCTTGCCCAAGTGATGCAATAACACCTCCTCTAAATGACTGGGTTTGAGTTCTCTCAGCAGTGTATCAACTTCATACACAGGAAGGTGATAAACGGATATCATAGCCCACAAAATGGACATCATGGCCAAAGCGGGTATTAATTTGTCAATTTTAAGGGAATGTTCCAGAGTGATGGCCAAATAGCCTAATGTAAAGATGGTGATAAGGGTAATCTCCATAAGGATCGATTTTAAAAGTAGGGTTGAATCATGTTTTGGTTACCGAAAGTAAAAAATAATCTCAATCCATCCGTGAATTTGGAATAAATATTTTCCCTGTAGCATGATCCTTTTCTGCTCCAGTTACACTGGCAAGACAATTGATCGACCCTTGCCACTTGAGCAGACCCAAGAAAGCAAAAATCAACGCTTCTTTAAATTCTACAATATCGGAATTGGGGATCACTATTTTCGCATGAGTCCTTTCCTGAATGGCCTTTACCAAAAAGGTATTGAAGGCTCCACCTCCAGAAAATAGCACAGATCCATCTTCAGGCAAACGTCTTGCAATCTCTTGAGCGATGTGGAGGGTATAGGTGTGAAGTAAATCTTTTGTTTCTTCATTGGCGAAGTCCTCCAAAATATCAAAAACATGTTCTTGAACCCACTCCATCCCTAATGATTTCGGTGGTTTTTTGGAATAATAATCAAGTTGGTTCAATCGATCAGAAAGTGCGGAGATGATTTTTCCTTCGGCAGCTGCTTTTCCACCAGCATCATAAGGCAAATTCAGGCGTTCGGCCAAAAAATTAAGAACGGTATTCACGGCACAGATATCATAGGCCAAAACCTTTTGGTTATGCAAAACACTGATATTTGAAAATCCTCCAAGATTGACGCAAGCGCTATGCTCATTAAATAGCATCAAATCCCCCACGGGAACCAGCGGAGCACCTTGCCCTCCCAGAGCTACATCTTGGGTTCTAAAGTCACAGACGACAGGCCATCCGACGTGATCCGCCAAATGACTCAAATTGCCTATTTGTAGGGTAAAGCCCTCTTCCGGTTGATGAAAAACAGTATGGCCATGAGAGGCCACTGCCTCCAACATTTCTATTTTCTCTTTGGAAATAAAATCAGAGATTATATTCCCCAAATAATCAGTATATTTATTATTGAGATTTTCGAGTGCTGCTGGAGTTAATTCAGTGGATTTGCTTAATTTATTTTTCCAGTCTTGACTGTAATCAATGGTTTCAGAAGCCAAAATTTGAAAAGCCCAAGTCTCCTTTTTTGTAAACTTGACATAAGTCAGATCTATGCCATCCAATGATGTCCCCGACATACAGCCGATCATGTGATAATTATTAGACTTTACTTGGGTAATCAATTTACGCTTGTGTTTTTATTATTGAAAATCAATTTTAAAAATAAATGATTAAAATGAACCATTGATTAGATATTTAACAAAAATTAAAGCTTATAATCGTAATTTGATAATTGTATTTTATTGTAATTGACAAACTTTTGGGCTTAAACTTTAAACATTTAATTTTAAAGTCCTTTATTTAAAAAAAACCGATTTAATGTTACCAGAAAAACAAGGATTATATTCTCCGGAGAATGAACATGACAACTGTGGTGCAGGTTTTATTTGCAGCCTTCAAGGAAAGAAAACCAATGACATCATTCACAAAGCGTTGGACATTCTGGTTAAGTTGGAGCATCGAGGTGCGGTAAGTGCAGATGGAAAAACAGGAGACGGAGCGGGAATTTTGATCGAAATCCCTCATGATTTTTTTGTAAAGAAATGTGACTTTAAACTCCCTGAATTCCACGAATATGCTGTAGGAATGGTCTTTCTTCCGCAAAAAGAGAACCAGATGGATTTTTGCATTCAAACTTTTGAGGGAGAAATAAAAAGACAAGGGCTAGAAGTTTTGGGATGGAGAGCAGTACCCGTTGACCAAAGCCAAGTTGGAGCCATAGCTGCTCAGACAGAACCCGAAGTGCGCCAAATTTTTGTAGGAAAAGGACAAAAGCAGCTTTCCGAACAGGAATTCAACACCAAGCTTTACATTGCTAGAAAGGTGGCCGAACATCATATTCAGGGCTCCAAGCTATCGCAAGCCAACTACTTCTATCTTCCTAGTTTTTCAACCCACACCCTTATTTACAAAGGGCTTTTGACCCCTGAAGACATTAATGCCTACTACAAAGACTTAAATGATCCTCTAGTGGTCACCCGATTGGCACTGGTACACCAAAGGTTTTCCACCAATACCTTCCCAACTTGGGACTTGGCTCAACCATTCCGATACATGTGCCACAATGGAGAGATCAATACTTTTAGAGGAAATTACAGCCGTATGCAAACCAGAGAGGAGCTATTTAAAAGTGATGCCTTTGGAGATGACATCAAAAAAATACTCCCCGTGGTATTGCCTGCCAAATCCGACTCCTCCTCTATGGATATGGCCGTAGAATTACTGTTGGCCACTGGAAGGTCACTGCCCGAGGTGATGATGATGATGGTTCCCGAAGCATGGGAAAGACATTTGTCTATGGATGATGACAAAAAAGCATTTTATGAATACAATGCTTGTATTATGGAACCATGGGACGGCCCCGCTTCCATTCCTTTTACCGACGGAAAGTATATCGGAGCACTTTTGGACAGAAATGGGTTAAGACCTTCCCGATACACCGTCACCAAAGATGGTTATGTGGTCATGTCTTCCGAAGCTGGTGTTTTGGACATTGAGCCCGATAATGTTGAAAAACACGGAAGGTTAGAACCCGGAAGAATGTTCCTCGTCAACATGGATGAAGGAAGAATCATAGAAGATGGTGAGATCAAAAAAGAAATCGTAGGTAAAAAACCATATCGAAAATGGCTTGATCAAAATCTACTTGAGTTGAAAGAAGTTCCCTATACTGGGAATAAGACTCCTGTAGAAAAAGAAAATTTCGAAACCCGCTTGCGTCTTTTCGGTTACACACAAGAGGACATGAAAACCATCATCAACCCCATGAGTGTCAATGCGAAAGAAGCCATTGGCTCTATGGGTACTGACACCCCTCTGGCTGTCTTGTCTGACCGACCCCAATTGATTTACAACTACTTCAAACAACTTTTTGCTCAAGTAACCAATCCTCCCTTGGATGGTATCAGAGAGGAAATAGTAACTGACACTAGTTTAAGCATTGGAAGCGACCACAATATTTTTGATGTCGTTCCCGAACAATGTAAAAAATTGAGAATCCAAAATCCCGTCATTTCCAATGAGGATTGGACAAGATCAAATACATAAAACACAATGACTATAAGGCGGTCTCCATCAATACCTTGTATGATGTAGCCAAGGGACATAACGGACTAGAAGCTGCTCTAGATCAGATGATTGTAGAAATTGAAAAAGTGGTGGACGACGGTGCCAACATCATCATCCTATCCGATCGCGGCGTATCTCCTGAAAAGGCTCCTATTCCAATGTTATTGGCCTGTTCTCATGCGCATCATGGTCTTAAAAAACTAAAGAAGAGGTCTCTCTTCGGCATCATCATTGAATCTGCCGAACCCAGAGAACCACATCATTTTTCTCTACTCTTTGGATACGGTGCCAGTGCTATTAATCCCTACATGGTCAATGAAATCATTACCCATCAAGTAGAAAATGATATCATCCAAGGCATTTCAGTAGAAAAAGCCATTGACAACTTTAACAAAGCTATCGCAAAAGGGATTGTCAAGGTGATGAATAAAATTGGAATTTCAACACTGCATTCTTATCGTGGTGCTCAGATATTCGAAGCATTAGGATTAAATGAAAAATTCATAGAAACCTATTTCTGTAAAACCGCTACTCGTATCGAAGGAATTGGCCTGTATGAGATAGAGAAGGAAATCAACAAACGTTTCCACAAGGCCTATAGCCAAGAAAATCTTGCTGGAATGCCACTCGAAATTGGAGGGGATTACCGTTGGAGAAGAGATGGGGAAAAACACATGTTGAACCCTGCCAGTATCGCTAAGCTTCAACAAGCCGTCAGACAAAACAAATTTGAAACCTATGGAGTTTATTCCAAGTTAATCAATGAACAAAGCGAAAAGTTGATGACCCTCAGGGGGATGTTTGAATTTTCCAGCTTTGACCCCATCCCATTGGAGGAAGTTGAACCTTGGACAGAAATCGTCAAGCGCTTTAAAACTGGTGCTATGTCTTTGGGATCCATCAGTGCCGAAGCACATGAGAACTTGGCCATTGCGATGAACCGTATTGGTGCCAAAAGTAACTCAGGGGAAGGTGGGGAAGACCCAAAAAGATTCCAACCCGATATGGATGGTAACTGGAAAAACAGTGCCATCAAACAGGTAGCTTCAGGACGATTTGGAGTCTCCAGTCACTATTTGAGTTCTGCCAAAGAAATACAAATCAAAATGGCCCAGGGGGCCAAACCTGGAGAAGGGGGACAATTGCCTGGTCCCAAGGTCAATCCTTATATTGCGTCGGTTAGAAATTCTACTCCCTATGTAGGTTTGATTTCTCCTCCACCCCACCACGATATATATTCCATCGAAGATTTGGCGCAATTGATTTATGATCTCAAAAACGCCAACCGCGAAGCGAGGGTGAATGTACAACTCGTTTCAGAAGTAGGTGTAGGAACCATCGCCGCTGGGGTCGCCAAAGCCAAAGCCGATGTGATTTTGATTTCAGGTTTTGACGGTGGAACTGGAGCCTCGCCTCTGACCTCACTAAAACACGCTGGTTTACCCTGGGAATTGGGTATTGCCGAGGCGCAACAAACCCTCGTTATGAATGATTTGCGTTCGCGTATTGTTCTCGAGTGCGACGGTCAAATGAAAACCGGACGTGATGTTGCCATAGCTTGCCTATTGGGTGCGGAAGAATTTGGATTTTCAACCGCCCCGTTGGTAGCCTCTGGTTGTATT
Source organism: Bacteroidota bacterium (assembly GCA_009936675.1). Taxonomy (GTDB): domain Bacteria; phylum Bacteroidota; class Bacteroidia; order Flavobacteriales; family Flavobacteriaceae; genus UBA8316. Next base: position 23,802 of record JAACDY010000159.1, on the reverse strand, counting down.
ATGATGCGTGCTTGTCACCTCAACACTTGTCCCGTAGGAATTGCCACCCAAGATCCTGAGTTGCGCAAGAACTTTAAAGGAAAACCGGAACACGTAATCAACTTTATGTATTTCGTAGCACAAGAATTGAGAGAAATCATGGCCAGTTTAGGGTTCAGATCCATCAACGAGATGGTTGGGCAATCCCAAAAACTGAACATGAACAAAGCCATCAACCACTATAAAGCTCAAGGAATAGATTTATCTAAAATCCTTTACAAGCCTGATGTACCAGACTATGTGGACACCCACAATACCAAAAAACAAGACCACGGTTTGGAGAAAGTTTTGGACTTTAAAATTGTATCCAAAGCCCATACGGCCATTTACAGAAAAGACCCCCAACATCTTGAATTTGATATCAAAAACACCAACCGATCTGTAGGTGCCATCCTAAGTAATGAAATTTCTAAAATACACGGAGCTAATGGACTTCCCGAAGACACCTTGAGTATCCATTTCAAAGGAACTGCGGGTCAAAGTTTTGGTGCTTTTGCCACCACAGGATTATTCCTAAAAGTGATTGGAAATTGTAACGATTATTTTGGAAAAGGTTTGTCTGGTGGAAAGTTGGTCGCTCAGGTGCCCAAAGAGGCTACTTTTAAAGCCGATGAAAACATCATCATCGGAAATGTTGCCTTGTACGGGGCTGTCACTGGCGAAGCCTATATTAATGGAGTTGCCGGGGAAAGGTTCTGTGTCAGAAATTCGGGAGCTACGGCTGTAGTTGAAGGAATTGGAGATCATGGTTGTGAATACATGACAGGAGGGACTGCTTTGGTCATCGGTGAATTTGGAAGAAATTTTGCCGCAGGAATGAGTGGTGGAATTGCCTATCTTTACAGTGATGATGGCACTTTTGACGATAAAAAATTCAACCTCGAAATGGTTGAATTGGAAGACCTTACTGACAAAGATTTCGAAAAAGTACAAGAACTACTCAACAATCATATTGACTATACGAACAGCTCGCGGGCCAAAAGCATCTTGAAAGACTGGAAGGAAAACAGTAGAAAATTCATTAAAGTCATGCCTACGGATTATAAAAGAGCATTAGAAATATTAGCAAAAGAAGCAGAAGAAGCAAAAATCGATTGATCATGGGAAAATTAAGAGGATTTATGGAATACGAAAGAATCAACGAGCCTGTAGTGGCTCCCGATGAGCGTATTCAGAACTACAAAGAATTTACGGTTGCACCCAAAAATGAGGAGCTACAAAAACAAGGCGGTAGATGTATGGCCTGCGGCGTTCCCTTTTGCCATAGTGGATGTCCGCTGGGTAATTTGATTCCAGATTTTAACGATGCCGTCCACAAGAATGAGTGGGAAAAAGCCCTCACTATTTTGCATTCTACCAACAACTTTCCCGAATTTACTGGCAGACTCTGTCCTGCTCCTTGTGAGGAGGCTTGTGTATTGGGTATCATCAACCCCCCAGTATCCATTGAATTGATAGAAAAGTACATCGTAGAACGTGGATTTTCGGAAGGCTGGATCAAACCTCAACCCCCCGAAACAAGAACGGGTAAAACCGTCGCCGTAATCGGATCAGGCCCCGCCGGATTAGCTGCCGCACAGCAACTCAACCGAGCTGGACATACCGTTACTGTTTTTGAAAGAGATAATAAAATCGGTGGACTACTGCGTTATGGTATTCCTGATTTCAAAATGGAAAAAAATGTTATCGACCGCCGAATGGAAATTCTCGAAGCCGAAGGCATCATTTTCAAATGTGAGGTTGAAGTGGGGAAAACCATCAATGCCGAGGAAATCGAAAAGGAATTTGATGCCGTTGTGCTCTGTACGGGAGCCAGCATCAAACGTGAACTCCCTATTCCAGGTGCTGACCTAAAAGGAGTAACTCAGGCAATGGACTTTTTACCACACAACAATAAAGCCGTTGATGGACAACACAAACGCGATCCAAAATACTTGGCTAAAGACAGAAATGTAATCGTTATTGGAGGGGGAGATACGGGATCAGATTGTATCGGAACTTCCAACCGTCAGGGTGCGAAAAGTGTAACCAATTTTGAAATCATGCCCAAACCAGCCGACGGAAGAACAGAAGACAATCCTTGGCCTTACTGGCCCTTCAAACTCAAAACCAGCTCTTCTCACGAAGAAGGAAGCCACAGAGAGTGGAATATCTTGACCAAAGAATTTATTGGTGACGGAAAAGGAAACCTTAAAGGTCTTAAAACAGTCGAAGTGGCGTGGAAAAAAATTCCTGGACAGCGTCCTCAACTGGTTGAACTCGAAGGTTCTGAAAAAGAATGGCCTTGTGAATTGGCCTTGTTGGCTTTAGGATTTACAGGTCCTGAAAAATCACTCCCAGAACAATTCGGATTGACTTTCGACCCCAGGGGAAATGTCAAAGGAGAGCAGCAATACCAGACCAACAAACCCAATATCTTCGCCGCAGGAGATGCTCGTAGAGGACAATCATTAATTGTTTGGGCCATATCTGAAGGTCGAGAAGCAGCGCATCAGATCGACACCTACCTCATGGGTAGTTCCGATCTTCCCCAAAAAAATATAGCCGGAGATTTAATGGCAGTGTAGCCTATCTACAAAACTTATTTTAAAAATAATTGGCTGATTTATCCTTTCCCAAATTGGGTGATTTTTGCCTTTCATTACAAATAATTCTATCCTTTTGGACGACTTACTGAACAGTAGTTATACTCAACATCTGTACTTCTCTATGTTAAAATCATCACTGCGGGAAGAAGAGAACCACTGCTTTCTATAGACCAAAACTTCAAAACGAAAGCCGATGCATTTCGGGACTTTGGACAAGAATCGGAGAAAAACCGGTCAAGAGGTTAGGCTTGCTGAGAATTAATTTTGAACATTACTGGAAAAAGTTCCAAACCAAACCAAAGCGAATTGAGGAATCGCGATAGGGTGTGAAAGGTGCTGAAAAATAGTTGTATCCTGTCGTTTTACTGTTGAAATGTTCATACTTCAAAAACAATCGTGTTTGCTGAATTTTGGCATTGATAAAGAAGTCTAATCTCGGGAATTCTCCTATTTTCGTATGGTTTTGAGAAACAAACTCTCCCAAATGTGCACTGTATCGATCAGCGTAAAACTCAGTAAAATACTGGGCGGTGACTCCGGTTTGTAAATAAAGTGCCTTATTAAAAAGTTGACTGGAAAAAAGAAAAGAAGTCCTCAAATTCCACTCTGGAACATTCAGCGGCTCAAAATCAATATCACCATCGTGTGAAACTTGTTGATACTGCGCTGTGTTGACCAAAGTGAATTTCCAAAAATCCAATTGCTGTGAAAAACGCAATTTTAGATAACCTATTGTTCCCTCATACTGTTCGGGAGTCACCACCAACTCTTCTTCCTTCTTGTTGAATTCACCAGAATTGGTGTCCTGACCGTAACCCGGCAGAAGATTCCTAAAATAAGTATAGTTGTTCAACAATTCGTACTGTCCCTCAAGCTTCCCCCACTTGCGATGGCCAAAAGAGAAATTGAGCGAATTGATCAATTGGTTCTTGAAGTCGGGATTGTACCAATCGTATTCAACAAAATTGCTGCGATTAAGGAAAAAATTAAAATTAGGGACTTGTGACCTCAGACTGAGTTTGGCTTTTGTAAAAATCCCATTTTCAAAATCTCTACTAATGGCTCCGGAAATGAATTGACTGGAGTAGGCCTTAGCGGCAGAAAAATAGCCCTCGGCTTTAAAATCAAACTTTAAGAATGTTTTTTTCCAATAGGCAGAAAGTGCCAACTGATTGGCTTTGATTCCTGTGGGATCAGTGCCATAATCATAGGGTTCGTCAGGATTTTTGGTGTTTTCGGGCAAGGTGATGCTATAGTCCGATTGTATTAGTCGAAGACCAGCTTTGACTTCACCCAAGTTTTTTTCATTATAGATGGCATAAAACTCATTATCCATTACCTCCAAAGAGTTTCGAATTCCAAAAAAAGAAGTGCGCGAAACAGTCCCAAAAAATGAATCTCTAGTCAAATTATCGAAATCAAAATGTTTACCCTCATAACTAAATTTGTGTCCAATGGTCAAAACTTTGGGTCTTTCATAGTTCTTCATTTTGTCATTGCCCCCCAACTTAGCATCGTACTGATGATCCAAGTAGTAGCGCCTTCCGATAAGCGTATTGTCAACATTGGTATTGTTAATCAATCGGGAACGATCCAAAAAACCGTCGTATTCCAATTCATCCACTGCCTTCTCAAAAAAATACACACTGAGCGAATCCAACCCTCCATTGGCTTGGTTTTCATGGCGTTGAGCTGTAAAATGAGAACGCTGGCGATAGCGGTAATTCTTAGAAGTATATTGGGAAATAAAACGAAGATTCGTGGCTCCTCCCAGTGTGTTGATGTAGTTCCCCAAAGAGCGAAAGGCTTTGTGAGCTAGGGTAATGTTGAGTCTTGGGGAAGTGTTTACTGTAATCAAGGCGTCTATCAACTGTCCTTGCTCAAAAACTGTTTTAAAAAACAATTCTGTCAATGGAGAAGGCACCTCGTAATATCCAATTTCATCCTCTTCCATATAGCCATAATGCTTTGCCCGAGCCCCTATGTCGGGGATTAATTTTTGATCTTGAAAATCATAGCCCAGTTTGTTGAAAGCCTCGCCTGTATTGGCAAAAGGCAGTAATTCAAAATAATCTTTCCGCAGATAATTAAAATGATAGTCTTTATTGATGGTCAATGTGGTATCCACATGCTTTACTGTACCATCAGAATAATAGATTTTATAATCCTCTATGGTCACCTCTTCCATTTCCTTAATGGGTTTAGGAGCAATTTCCCTCAATTTTTTTAGCCGCTCGAAGTAGAGCGTCTTTTGTAAGGAAAAAGAATCCAGTAATTGTATGATCATAGCATCGGTCAAAAGCCTACTGTCGTGTTCCAACCCAATACCCTTCATGTATCGGTATTGAGGGCCAAGCTGCTCTTTAGCGATAGAATCTGGTATTTTGGGGAGGGTGTATGGAACAATATTTTTTAAAATCCCCGGTTTGGGCAACCTAAAAGACAAAAACAAAAGGGAATCTCTGCGGCTGATAATTTTTTCTTTCTCAACAGCCAGGCTATCAATACCAACAGACAGACTGTCGCTGACCTCCTCAACAACCACAGAAAAGCCCGTTACCTCGAGGGTATTATTCGGTTCAGCGTCAGCATTTTCAGTATCTTGATTTTCTTGCGCATGGGAGAGGTAGCCAGCCACAAGCAAAAAAACAAGGAGAAGTCGCTTCATTAAAATGAATTTGATGCGAAGTTAAAATAATTGTGTTTAATTTGGGTTGACTAAACCAAACGATTATAGGGTTTTGCTAATCAGACAAATTACATCGAAAACAGAAGCGGGAACAGATGAGGCCGGTAGGGGTTGCTTGGCAGGGCCTGTTACTGCCGCTGCTGTGATCTTACCTTCCCATTTTGATTTGCCGGAATTGAACGATTCCAAAAAACTAACGGAAAAACAACGCTACGAACTTCGTCCGCTGATCGAAGACAAAGCCATCACCTTTTCCTACGCCCATGTATTCCCTGAAGAAATCGATCAAATCAATATTCTCAATGCCAGCATCAAAGCCATGCATTTGGCGTTGACAAAACTGTCTTTACCCATTGATTTTATTGCCGTAGACGGCAATCGCTTTCACCCTTTTGAGTCGGTTCCCCATCAGTGTGTCATCAAAGGCGATGGCAAATACCAAAATATAGCAGCTGCCTCGGTATTGGCCAAAACTTATCGGGACGACTACATGAAAAAAATACATGAAAAATTTCCCCAGTATTCGTGGAATCAGAACAAGGGATACCCCACCAAAGCCCATCGTGAAGCCATTGCCAAAATTGGCCCTAACCCCCATCACCGCAAATCTTTTCAATTACTACCAAAACAATTGGAACTCCCCCTTTGATCCACCTCCTCAAATGTTGAAAAGTCAGTTGAATTTTATCGTTCCTTTATCACTCAATCAAAGGCTTGATTTAATATTTTTGATATTGATGATAAAAAGAATTTTACCCTTAATCTCCCTCTGGCTTTTACTGGCTTGTACGCCCAATAATCAAGTAGAAATCAATCTGATTGATTTGGTTCCCCAAAACACCAGTCTTGTCGCTCAGATCAACGATAGCATTTCATTGAAAAGTTCAATGGAATTGTCTAAACTCTTTTCTTTGAACGGGGATTTGAAGAAAACCGTCCAGAATATCATCCCCAAAAATACTACCTCTCCCCAACTACTGTTTTTTACCCCTGTAGGGAAAAACGAAAATGCCGTAAGTCTGATTGTAAAAAGCAGTCCAGAAGACAGTCTGTTGGTCTATCAAAAGACTTTTGAGTATAGTAAACAAACCATTGGAGTGCTCCATCAAGACGATCAGACTTTTTACACCACTGATTTGGGTCCTCTGAGAATGTGGTCCCAATCACAACTGGTGATTGACAACGGTATTCGAAATTTTGAAAAAGGTCAGCGAGGAATTGTAAGTCCGGCTTTTTATCAATTGGCTGAAAGCATGGATGTAGACATGGCGGTAAACTTTTTGATCCACCCCTCCTCCAACCCATTGACGCATTCGTTGTTTCCAAAAACGCCTTTCTTTCCCAATACCGGAAGAGATTGGATTGAATTGGGTATGGAGGTTTCAGAAAATGCCATCAACCTCAACGGTGTAGCCTTTCTAAATGACTCCATACCCGATGGTTTGATCTTGGTCAAAAACCTCAATCCCCAAAAACTGGTAACACCTCAAATTGTTCCTGAAAACTTTAGCAGTTATCTCGGTTTCCCCATAGACAATATGCAACAGTTAGAGGATAATTTTAAACGCTACAGCAGGCGGGTCAACTTACCTGTCAGCAACACCGATCTATCTTCACTGAACAGCCTGAATGAAGTGGCTTGGATTTTTGCCTCTGGTGATAAGTCTCTTGTTTTTAGTATTGATGATATTGAAGAAAACTTTCCTGAATTTCTTTCCACGGAAAATGAACCCAAAAAATTTCGGTCATTCTCCTATTATCCTACCTACCTCCCTAACAACCTCAAAGCTTTGATTGATGTTTTTGGCGATAAAATCGCCCCCCAATGGGGTTGTTGGCACGAAAATCTCCTGATTATGAGTGAGACAGAGTCGGGATTGAAAAACATTTTGGGAAGTTATCTGGATCGAAATACATTGGATCGCCTTCCTGCATTCCAAAACTTAAAGGAAAAACTTGCCGATGAAAATTCGTTCTTGTGGATCGGAAACAACAAAAATCTGGTCAAATCCTGGCCGCAAAACAAAGCCCCCGATAACATCAAAAACTTATCTTTTGAAACCTTTCCCCTTAGTGCTTTTCAAGGGGTATCTGAAGATGACTTTACCCATCTTTTTTTTAGCCTTCAAAAAAACTTGCCCTCCAACAACAAAGCAGGGGTGAAAAATGCCTACACCCTCGAACTGAACAAGCCTTCCATCATCCCGCCACAATGGTTCAAAAACCACAGAAACAAGGGAATGGACGTAGTGGTTCAGGACAATGACAACGTTCTTTATCTGTTTTCCAATACTGGTAAATTGTATTGGAAAAAACAACTTTCAGGAAAAATCATTGGGGGCATCCATCAAGTCGATCTTTATAAGAACAACCGTTGGCAATTGGCTTTTAGAACTGCCGACCGACTGATGATATTGGATCGCAACGGAAAAATCGTCAAACCCTTCAACATCAAACTTCCCAAAAACCCCCAACCCCTCCCCCTGTCTGTTTTTGATTATGACAACAATCGCAATTACCGTTTTTTGATCGCTCAGGATCGTTCCCTTTTGATGTTCGACAATCGAGGTAAAAAACTCAATGGATTTACACTCAAAAAGGTCAATGCCAATATCATTGCAGCTCCAAAACACATCCGCCTTCAAAGCAAGGATTATATATTGATCCCCTTGGAGAACAACACTCTCAAAATCGTTGCTCGGACAGGAAAAGACCGTATCAAGGTCAAAGGAAAAATCGCTTGCTCAGACAATGAAATTTTTTCCTATCTCAACACCTTTTCGACAACCGATCAAGGCGGGAATTTGATTCAGGTGGACACCAAAGGGAATAAAGTCTCCTCAGCCCTCCAATTGACAACTGGCCATCGGATCGATGCCACTACAAAAACACTGGTCACCCTTTCCGAAAACAAGCTCAACATCAAAGGCATTCCCGTTAGCCTTCCCTACGGAGAATATACCCCGCCCAAAATTTTTTACCTCAACAACACCCTCTATTTCAGCACCACAGATACTAATGAACAAAAAGTATATTTGTTTTACAGCAATGGAGAAAGTGTACCTGGATTTCCAGTCTATGGAAAATCTGCAAACGATATGGCCAACAGTGACAAAGACAAAGCGCTGGAAATGGTCGTAGCCACAGAAGACAACAACCTTTTGATCTATGAGATCAACTGATCATTTCTGCTTCAAATATTTCTGAGAAGTGAGTCAAAATCCGATCCTTGACCTCTTGGGTGTCCAATGATTTATTTAATTCTTGAGCCATTGAGGTCACCCCTTTTCCTTGAATCCCACAAGGGACAATATGATCGAAATAAGACAAGTCGGTATTGACGTTGAGTGCAAATCCGTGCATGGTCACCCAGCGACTGGCTCTCACTCCCATAGCACATACTTTGCGGGCAAAGGGAGTGTCCAAATCCAACCAAACCCCAGTCTCGCCGTCACTTCTCGCGCCGTGGAGACCATAATCGGATAGGGTTCTTATGATCACCTCTTCTAAGTATCGCAAGTATTTGTGAATGTCGGTAAAAAAATTATCCAAATCCAAAATTGGATAACCCACAATTTGTCCCGGACCGTGAAAAGTAATGTCTCCCCCACGATTGGTTCTAAAAAAGGAAATGTCTTTGGCTTCCAACTCCTTTTCATTCAACAGCAAATGCTCCATTTTTCCACTTTTACCAATGGTAAAAACAGGAGGGTGGGTTACCAAAAAAAGGTGATTGTCTGTAGGAAAAGGTCGCTCCAGCTTTCGATTTTCCCTTTTAAGGGCAATGACTTGAGAAAAAATTTCCTCTTGCCGTTCCCATGCCTCTCCGTAGGAGAGCAAACCCCAATCTGAAACTCTAACTTTTTTGTTCATCATGTTACCCAACGATCGGGATTGTTCAAAATCACCAAAGCGGCAATCACTCCGGTAACCCAACCGCAAAGGGTCAGTAAAAAGACGATGAGGACAGAGCCACAACCTTGATCAACGACAGCCAAGGGAGGGAAAAGAATCGATAAAAGGACACGCCAAAAACTCAAAATCAAATGCTTTTGGCAAAGATAGGAAATTTGATTCCCGATTACTTTAGTCTGATTATCTTTGCACAAATCAAAAGGCCTTATGGCAGCACTTTCAGAGCAAGAACAAGTAAGAAGAGAAAAACTAAAGGCACTGCGAGAATTGGGCATCAATCCCTATCCCGCAGCCTTATTTCCTATAGATGCAAATTCTGACAGCATCAAAAATAATTTCGAAGAAGGCAAAAGCGTTACCATCGCTGGACGGTTGATGTCACGAAGGATTCAAGGAAAAGCCAGTTTTGCCGAAGTGCAAGACAGTCATGGTAGGATTCAGGTCTATTTTAATCGGGACGAGATTTGCCCGGGAGAGGACAAAGCCCTCTACAATGATGTGTATAAAAAACTACTCGACATTGGCGACATCATCGGGTTAAAAGGAAATCTGTTTACCACTCAGGTAGGGGAAAAGACCATCATGGTTCAATCCTTTGAACTGCTGAACAAAACCCTGCGTCCTCTGCCCTTGCCCAAAACCGATGCCGAAGGAAATGTATATGACGAATTCAACGATCCCGAACTGCGCTACCGACAGCGCTATGTGGATTTGATCGTCAATCCCAAAGTCAAAGATACCTTTGTCAAACGAACCAAAATCACCAGCAGCATCCGCAGTTTTCTTAACCAAAAAGGCTGGCTCGAGGTCGAAACCCCCATCCTTCAACCCATCCCCGGAGGGGCCGCAGCCAAACCCTTTCTGACCCACCATAACGCCCTCAATGTCCCGCTATACCTTCGAATTGCCAACGAATTGTACCTCAAACGACTCATCGTAGGGGGGTTTGATGGCGTCTATGAATTTGCCAAAGATTTTAGAAACGAGGGAATGGATCGAACCCACAACCCCGAGTTTACTGTTATGGAATTGTATGTTGCCTACAAAGATTATTTCTGGATGATGGAGATGACAGAAAGTTTGTTGGAAAAAGTGGCGCAAGATACCCACGGAACTACCTCACTCACTGTGGGAGACAATACCATTGATTTTAAGGCTCCCTATCCTCGGGTTCCCATTTTGGAGGCCATTCAGATTCACACCGGGATCGATGTATCCAAAATGGACGAAAACCAACTCAGAGTCACCGCAAAAAATTTGGGCATCGAAGTGGACGACACCATGGGTGAAGGCAAATTGATCGATGAGATTTTTGGAGAAAAGTGTGAACACCACTACATTCAACCCACCTTTATCATTGACTATCCCAAATCCATGAGTCCGCTGACCAAAGAACACCGCGACAATCCCAAATTGACCGAGCGCTTTGAGTTGATGGTCAATGGTAAAGAACTCGCCAATGCCTATTCGGAATTGAACGATCCCTTGGATCAACGCGAACGATTTGAGGCCCAACTGGCTTTGAGCGAAAAAGGAGACGACGAAGCCATGTTTATCGACCAAGATTTTCTTAGAGCTTTGGAATACGGTATGCCCCCCACTTCGGGGATTGGGATCGGGATCGACCGATTGGTAATGCTGATGACCAACAACAGTTCCATACAGGAAGTACTCTTCTTCCCACAAATGAAACCCGAGCAAAAAGCCATTCCTCTCTCGGAGGAAGAAAAGCTGATTTTGGATCTACTTAAAAAAGAAAGTCCCGTCGGCTTAAACCAACTCAAAGAACAGTCGGGATTAAGCAATAAAAAATGGGATAAGGCCATCAAAGGACTGACCAAAAACAACAGGGCCAAAGTCACCAAAAACGACCAAGGACTTTGGGTAGAGTCTGTATCCTAAAATCTTTCCAAATACTAAAGTTTTCTTACAGCATTAAACCCTATTGCGCTTCGAGCGTCCAAAAGGTATCATCAAAAAATATGCTATGAGAAAACTATTCTTTACCCTAATGCTGACTTTACCCCTGAGTATGGTGGCCCAACCGCATCATCACCAAGGAGAAAAAATGAGTCCCGAACATCAAGCCGTCCTCAAGGCCAAAGCCTTGAGGTTGCAATTGGATTTGACCGAAAACCAAGAAGGAACAGTTAAAAATGTCTTGGAAAATCAGATCCAAACGATGGAAACTCATCAAAAAAAAGCCAAGGAAACTAAGATGTCGGTTTATGACAGAAAGCTAATGCATTCGGAAAACCTAATGGCCCTACAAGAGCAAATGAAATCCATTTTGACAGCCGAACAATACGAGACCTGGAAAAAAACAATGGCATACAAAAAGCGAATGGCCATGAGACATCGTGGAAGTGGTAAAGGGAAAAATCCTGCTATGAAAAAGGAAAGACGTCCTCACAAAAGGGGATAAACCCAAAACTGCTTTAAGTGACCCTTAGCCCCAAGCGGGAGCTAAGGGTTTTTTTGTGCCTCAGAATTTTCCCATGCCCTTCAACTTTAAACTTTTTTTTGTAAAATATAATACCCTAAATTTTGTTCCATAGATGAAAAACCTACGGTTGATTCCCAACATTCATCCACCACAAGCGATGGTCAAAGCAAACTTTGCTTTTGACCCTGCTATTTCAGTCCATTTATTGAGACATCGTTTTGATACACATCTTCAAAAACAAGGAATCGATTTAGAGCATATACAAATTCTGTTAGGACACAACAGTATCAAGACTACTGAAGGCTACACCCAAGCTTCGATTCAAGAAATCGGGAAAATTAAAAACCATAAAGGTGAATATATACGGTAGTTATGGGCAAGTTGATGAAAAACATTATGAATTTAAGAAACAGGGGATTTAAATAAAAATTATACCTCTTCTTGACAAATAAATGAGCAACGAAGATAGTTTCAAAAAAGTGGAGTTCAGAAACCACTATAAAAAACGAGGCGAAACCGAAAAGCCTTACGATTAGGAAAGTTTAAATAATTGACAAATGATTAAAAAATCTTACCTCAAAATGATGGCTATTTTTATAGCTTCAACATTCCTTTTTTCAAGTTGTGCTTCTATTGTAAGCAAAAGTAGTTATACAATATCAATAAATAGTGTTCCGAGTGAAGCCAAAATTGTTATTAAAGATAAAAAAGACATCGAAATTTTCTCTGGACAAACTCCTGGAACTTTGAAACTAAAAGCTGGAAGCGGATTTTTTGGAAAAGCAGGATACCAAGTGACTTACACAAAAAATGGTTATGACACAAAAACTGTTCCTGTGGAATTTAAACTTGATGGTTGGTATTTTGGGAACATACTTTAAGGAGGGCTTATAGGTATGTTAATAATTGACCCTGCGACTGGAGCAATGTATAAATTGGAAACTGAATTCCTAAATGAAACTTTGGTACAATCTACCGCGAGTGTACAAAAAGAGGAACTAAAAGTTTACGCCTTGAACGAAATCCCGACTGAATGGAAGAATCATTTGGTAGAGGTAAGTAATTAAAACTAGCCCATAAGACCGTATAAAAATAATTGCGATTATGAGCTTAAAAAAGATAGTTATGGGTTTGTTTGCGAGGATTTTCCCTAGGATAATCAGACGTAACAAACCCACAACTATTCTTATTCATAGCCGTTGTATGTCATTAAACCCAAACATTAAAATGAAAAATATCAGAATAATCATCGTATCATTAAGTTTTATATTGTTGACTTCTTGCGCATTAAAACCAATTAAATCTGAATATACATTTATAAAAACTAACATTGAAAATGTTGAACTGAATGATTTGGGGAATGGAAATGTTATGATTTATAATGATGCGAATATTTTGCACAAAATAGACAACACAGCTCGATTGAATATTTGGCTCAACAATAAATCTCTTGGACAAATTAGACCAAGTGAATATGTAATTATAAACCTTAAAAACGGAAAACATCATTTTAAAGTTTTGCATATTGACGTTGTAAATATGAGAAGTGAACACGAAGTTGAAATTGATAACGAAACTAAAGTTATTAAAATCAAACCCACTATTACGTCAAATAAATTAGAATTGACAAATGAGTTTCCGAAAAAATTTGACAAGTTTAAATATGCTGAAAAAAGATAAATAACGCCACACAACAATGGCTATAATTCATTGTGGTTTTGATCCTCACCAAAATTAAAATATAAATCAAAAGGCTGGATTTCGGCGGAATAAACCTGGGGATGATTCCGCAACGAGATCATAGCCGCACCGTTATCTACAACAGAAAAAACTACCATTTTGCCATGACGCTTGCCAAAGCATCAATTGTTTTTTCAATGTCTTCCAACGACAAAGTATCATTAAGGAAATAGCTTTCAAAGGCAGAAGGGGGAAGATATATTCCTCTTTCCAGCATACCGTGGAAGTAGTTTTTAAAGTGATCGTTATTGCCCAAAGCGGCGGTTTTAAAGTCCACCACCTCCTGGTCGGTAAAATGTAGAGACAACATGGATCCATAGCGGTTGATCTGATAGGGGATGCCTTTTTGGTTTAACACCTCCGCCATGCCTTGATGGAGCAGGGCTGTTTTATTGTTCAGACTTTGAAATATTTCGGGATGAGCATTGAGGTGGTTGAGCATGGCAAAACCGGCGGCCATGGCGAGGGGGTTTCCGCTTAGGGTTCCGGCCTGATATACGGGCCCTTCGGGGGCCAAATGGCTCATTATTTCCGACCTAGCAGCAAAAGCCCCAACGGGCAGTCCCCCGCCCAGAACTTTTCCGTAAGTCATGATGTCTGCGGCAATCCCTAGGCTTTCCTGCGCACCACCTTTGGCCAAGCGAAAACCGGTCATTACCTCGTCAAAAATCAACAGCGCCTGATGGTCATCACAAAGTGCTCGCAATCCCTCCAAAAAGCCTGCTTTTGGGGGAATACAGCCCATATTTCCGGCGACGGGTTCAATGATGATGGCGGCGATTTGTTCGGGATGTTGCTCAAAGTGCAGGCTTACGCTTTCCAAATCGTTGTATTGTGCCAAGAGGGTGTCTTTGGCAGTCCCCTGGGTCACCCCGGGACTGTTGGGCGCGCCAAAAGTAACGGCACCGCTTCCAGCCTGAATCAAAAAGGCATCGGAATGGCCGTGATAACATCCGGCAAATTTGATGATCTTTTCCCGTCCGGTAAAGCCTCTGGCCAGTCGCACGGCACTCATACAGGCTTCGGTTCCGGAGTTGACCATTCGGATTTTGTCGATATTGGGTACCATCTGCACGGCCAATTCCGCGATTTGGGTTTCCAGCTCGGTGGGCATGCCATAGGAGGTACCACGATCGGCCCTTTCTTTTACTGCTTCAATAACAGCTTCAAAGGCGTGCCCCAGAATCATGGGTCCCCAACTGGAGATATAATCGATCAAGGTATTGCCATCCTCATCGTAGAGGTAGGCACCTTTGGCTTTCTGGACAAATATGGGAGTTCCCCCCACCGCTTGGAAGGCTCTGACGGGGGAATTGACCCCGCCAGGAATGACTTTTTGGGCGGATTGGAATAGGGCACTGCTTCTTTGATATTGCATACTATTGTGCTTGGGGGATGATTAGATTTTGACCGAGAAATATGGTGTTGTTTTCGATTTTGTTTTCTTGTACAATCAGTTGTAAATCCACTTGATATTTTTTAGAAATAGAATAGAGGGTGTCTCCCTTTTGTACTTGATGGACTTTCTCATAAGCAATTAGAGGAGTGCTTTGTGTTTCCTTTTTAACTTTCTTTTTTTTGAGATCATAGCGATCCAAACGGTAACGCTCGATTAAGCTGATGAGTTTGTCGGGATATTTTGGGTCGGTAGCATAACCCGCTTTTTTAAGGCCTTTGGCCCAGGCTTTATAATCGTGTTTTTTGTAGTCAAAAAGAAAATCATAGCGGGATCGAGTCGTCAACAACAGGGAATGATCCCTGTAGGATTTTCGGGGGTCTTTGTACACCCTAAAACATTCGCCTTTTTCGTCGTCGTCGTGATAGATGCGCTTCCCTCGCCATTCCTTATGACATTTGATGCCAAAATGATTGTTGGCTTGGGTGGCCAGTCGGCTGTTTCCCATTCCGGATTCCAGAATGCCCTGCGCCAAGGTAATACTGGCAGGAATGTCATAGGATTTCATCTCCTGCTGCGCCACTTCAGCATAGGTTTTTACATAACGATCGACTTGCTCGGCTACTGATAATTTCCTGAGGCTATTGGAGGGTTTGATTTTCTGGACTTGGGTTTTATTTTCAGCAGATTTAGCAGGGGTTGGAGAAGCGTTTATTTTTACCCTTTTGGCACTCCCACAACTGTTGATCAAAAATGTCAATGACATCATTGCGAAAATCAAGTAGCGATGGTAGGCCATTCTTTTTTGGATAGTTTTTGGTTCATGCCCAGGATTCCTTGTAATCCCCCGGTGTGAATGACCAATATCTTTTTTCCCCCAATCCATTGTTTGCTTTTTATAAGATCAAAAATACCAAAAAGGAGCTTTCCTGTATAAACGGGATCCAATGGAGTTTTAAAATTTTTATTAAAGGTATTGATGAACTCAATCAAGGGGGGTGAAACTTTGGCATAGCCTCCAAAGGTATAGTCGTGATTAAGGTTCCAATTTTGCTTCGAGGTCCATTTTTTGATTTCTGTTGCTATGTTATGATTTCTTAAGGCTGAAAAACCCACTACTTTTTGATGGGGCAGGGCACTTTCGATCAAGCCTGCCAAAGTACCTCCGGAACCCACACTACAGGCGATGGTATCAAAGAGAGAATCTTGCTTTGTAAGTATTTCCTGACAGCCTTGAACGGCCAGGGAATTGGTTCCTCCTTCGGGCAGCGGATAAAACGCTCCAAATTTGTTTTTTAGTTTGGTCATCATCTCGGGCAAGTGTTTTTGGCGGTAGTCCACTCTGGAAATGGGATACAAAATCATCCCTTGATCTTGACAGAATTGTAGGGTGGGATTGAGATTTCGCGCTTCTTCTCCCCTGACCACGCCGATGGATTTTATCCCTGTGATCCTAGCGGCGGCGGCAGTAGCCGCCAAATGATTGGAAAAAGGGCCGCCAAAAGTCAATAGGGTGTCGTACCCCGTCGCTCGGGCTTGGCGGACATTGTATTTTAGTTTTCTGAATTTGTTCCCAGAAACAGTGGGGTGCAACAAATCTTCTCTTTTAAGGAAAATCTCAAAACCGTCGATGGAAGTCAGGAATTGATTGACAGAATTTTGGCTTTTAAATAAAGACATATAACCGTAAAATTAAAGGATAAACTTTAAATATGGCTAACTTTGTATTTGAGATATGGAGCCTGATTTACCACTAGAAAAAGACGATTTTTACATTTCCCCTGAGGGATATCGTGTCTTTACGGAAAAGTACCACCTCAAGAGGGGCTATTGTTGCCGATCGAATTGCCGTCACTGTCCTTATGATTATGATCCGGGAAGGGTCGTTTAATTTCGGCATAGTTTTTGTTTTTAGTTGTATAAAAAAATCATCATGAAAAACTTTCTTCTATTGTTGTTGGCGATCTCAATGTTGGGATGCAGTTCCATCAGCGTTTTTACAGATCACGATTCGGGAGTTGATTTTTCAAAGTACAAGACTTTTGCCTACTTCAAGCCCGGAATCGATAAGGTCGAAATCTCAGACCTTGATAAGCGTCGAATTTTGAAAGCCATTGACCTTCAAATGTCCCAAAAATCGTTGATGAAATCAGATATGCCCGATCTGTTGGTGAGCATCAATACTACGGCCAAAGAAAAAGTTTATGTCAATAACATGAACTATGGTTTTTGGGGTTGGGGTTGGAACCCTTGGATGTGGGGTCCCAATCAGAACACCGTTTCAACCAGAACAGAAGGTGTCCTTTACATTGATTTGATCGATGCGAAAACCAAACAGTTGGTTTGGCAAGGCAAAGGGAAAGGCGGAATTAGTGAATACACCAAAAACCGAGACGAAAGGATTGGTGTGTTTGTATCGGAAATACTGAAAAATTATCCC
The DNA here is from genome assembly GCA_009936675.1 of Bacteroidota bacterium. Taxonomy (GTDB): domain Bacteria; phylum Bacteroidota; class Bacteroidia; order Flavobacteriales; family Flavobacteriaceae; genus UBA8316. The sequence goes on along the minus strand of JAACDY010000159.1, from coordinate 6,549 downwards.
CCGGGGTCTGCCCTTTAGGATGAGATCAAATCTTTTGCCGCACTTAGTGCTTGAGGTATTCCGGCGGGGTTTTTCCCACCTGCAGTGGCAAAAAAGGCTTGCCCCCCTCCACCGCCTTGTATGTATTGACCCAGCTCTCTGACTACTTTTCTAGCGTCCATGCCTTTTTCACTGACCAGTTTTTTGGAGATATAACAGCTTAATATGGGCTTGTCCCCTTTGGTAGAACCCAATACTAAATAGAGATCGTCTCTATCTTTTCCCAAAGCGAAAGCGAGGTCTTTGATGGATTGTGCATCCAAATCAACCGATTTGGCCAGAAAGGCAATACCATTGTGTACTTGAATTTCTGCTTGTGCCTCTTGCACGAGGATTTTACTTTTTAGCTTTCTCAGATCGTTGAGTTCCTTTTTAAGACCAGCATTTTCGGTTTGCAATTGGGTTACGGCCTTGGACAAGTCTTGGGGATTCTTTAGCAAAACATTGATTTGTTGCAAAAGTTGGTTTTGATCTTCAAAATATTGAAGGGCAGCCTCCCCGGTGATCGCTTCTATTCTTCTGATACCTGCTGCTACTGCCGTTTCGGTAGTGATCTTAAAATGCCATATCTCGGCGGTGTTTTCTACATGGGTTCCCCCACAGAGTTCTATGGATTGGCCAAAGCGTATGGTTCTCACAGTGTCGCCGTATTTTTCACCGAAAAGTGCCATAGCACCATCGGATAAAGCTTGGTCGTAGGGAACATTTCTATTTTCTTCTAACGGGATTTGCTCTTTGATTCGTGCATTGACAAATTGTTCTACAGCCGCCAATTCTTCTGAACTGAGTTTGGCAAAATGCGAAAAGTCAAACCGAAACATTCCAGAATGTACCATAGACCCTTTTTGTTCAACATGGGTTCCCAATATGGAACGCAGGGCTTGGTGCATGAGGTGGGTGGCACTGTGGTTGCAAGCGGTTTTAAAACGTTGACCTCGATCTACCACAGCATTAAATTTGGCATTGAGGTCTAACGGTAAGGTTTTGGTATAGTGGAGGATCAGATCGTTTTCCTTTTTGGTATCTACGATATAATGTAGGGCTCCATTGGGGGCTTCGAGATAGCCCTTATCCCCAACTTGTCCGCCACTTTCGGGGTAAAATGGTGTGATGTTAAAAATCAACTGAAAAATTTCTCCCTCTTTTTTGGAACTTACTTTTCGGTATCTGGTAATACGAACGTTGGTATTCAAGAGGTCATATCCTACAAATTCTTCTTCATCGTCTTCTTTAAGGATTTGCCAATCGTCTGTGGCAGAAACCGCTGCAGCCCGTGATCGTTCTTTTTGTTTTGCCATCTGGGTATCGAAGCCTTTTTCATCCACTTCATATCCCCGCTCTCTTGCGATAAGAGCAGTAAGGTCGAGGGGAAAGCCAAAAGTATCATAGAGTTCAAAGGCCTTAGCACCGCTCACAATCTTGTCATGTGTAGAGGCCAAAACAGTATCCAAAAGGGTCAGTCCCTGATCGAGTGTTTTGAGGAAAGAGCTTTCTTCCTCCCGAATTACGTTGGCAGAAATGATTTTTTGCTTGTCCAGTTCGGGAAAAACAGATTTGAGTTGGTTGTTGAGGGTATCCACCAAATGATAAATAAAAGGTTCCTTCTGGTTGAGAAAGGTAAAACCATAGCGTATGGCCCTTCTGAGAATCCTTCTGATTACATATCCTGCACCAGTATTGGAGGGTAATTGTCCATCGGTGATGGCAAGGTAAACGGTTCGGAGGTGATCGGCAATCACCCTGATGGCTCGATCGGTGTTTAGGTCTGTCCCGTATTTTGAGGCCGTAAGGGTTTCAATTTCTTTGATCAATGGAGTAAAAACGTCGGTGTCATAATTAGAGGTTTTGCCCTGTAACACCATACAGAGTCTTTCGAATCCCATTCCTGTATCCACGTGTTTTTGGGGTAAGGACTCCAAACTACCATCGGCTTTACGGTTGAATTCTATAAATACCAAATTCCATACTTCAATTACCTGGGGATGGTCTTGGTTGACCAAATCAGCACCAGAGATTTTGGATTTTTCTTCCTCGCCTCTGAGGTCGATGTGGATTTCGGAGCAAGGACCACAAGGCCCCTGATCACCCATTTCCCAGAAGTTGTCTTTTTTATTTCCCAACAAAACCCTTTCCTGAGGAATGATGGCCTTCCAATAGTCGGAAGCTTCAGTGTCTTTTTCAAGCTTTTCGGCAGGGTCCCCTTCAAATATGGTAACGTAGATTTTATCGGGGTCAATTTTATAAACCTCCGTCAAAAGTTCCCACGCCCACGCTATGGCTTCTTTTTTGAAATAATCGCCAAAACTCCAATTGCCCAACATCTCAAAAAAGGTGTGGTGATAGGTATCAATTCCCACTTCCTCAAGGTCATTGTGTTTACCAGAAACCCTGAGGCATTTTTGGGTATCGGCTATTCTATTGTCTTTGGGTTTTTGATGTCCCAAAAAATAAGGTTTAAATTGGTTCATCCCTGCATTGGTAAACATCAAAGTGGGATCATCCTTAATGACCATGGGGGCCGAGGGGACTATTTTATGAGCTTTGGATTCAAAAAATTTTAGAAATTGTTGTCTGACTTCGGCGGATTTCATAAGTAGCTTTGATGTTTAAAAGCGTTACAAATATAGTTCATTAGATCGATAGGTTTGCTGAAAATAAAGGGAAGTGGCGATGATTTAGATAATTTGTATATTTGTAGATGGATCAAGCTCATTGTGGCTCTTAAAGCTGATTATGCCTAAATTAAAATATTATTACGACAAAGAGTCCCTATCCTACCAACCTGTAAATTCGGGCTGGGTCTCTGAATTGTCTGGTGTGGTTTTATTTATATTGTCTTCTGTCTTGTTTGGTATATTGGCCTTGTTCATCTTATTGAATACCGATACGCTCAATACTCCTCAAGAACTTTTGCAAGCAAGGGAGATCGAAAATTTCAAGTTGCAATACGAACTATTGAACAAAAAACTTGAAAAAATTGAGGAAGTAATGGTCAATGTAGCGGATCGAGACAACAACCTCTACAGGGTCTACTTTGAAGCCAGTCCAATCCCCGAAGAACAGAGAAAAATGGGTTTTGGAGGGGTCAATCGCTACAAAGAATTAGAAGGCTATGACAATTCAAAACTGATTGTAAATACTACCAAGCGTTTGGAAGTATTGACCAAACAAGTCGTGGTTCAATCCCGTTCATTGGAAGAATTGGAGAGTTTGGCCAAAAGCAAGGAAGACCTCTTGGGTGCCATGCCCTCGATTCAACCCATTCATAAAAACGATTTAAAAAGGATGGCTTCAGGTTTTGGTTACCGCACGGATCCTTTCACAAAAAAAAGAAGGTTTCACCAGGGAATGGATTTTACTGCCACCCGAGGAACACCGGTCTATGCTACTGGTGACGGGATAGTAGGTCGTGCAGACAATAGAGCTGCAGGCTATGGAAAACACGTGAGAATTGAACATGGTTTTGGTTATGTTAGTCTTTATGCTCACCTGAATAAATACAATGTCAAAAGAAGACAGAAAGTAAAACGTGGAGATATCATTGGATATGTAGGTAGCACAGGTCGCTCTGTGGGACCCCATCTCCATTACGAAATATTTAAAGACGGAAAAAGGGTGAATCCCTTGAATTACTACTCCGGTAATTTAACCGCTGAGGAGTTTGATATTATGCTTAATTTGGCCAGTCAGGAAAACCAATCCATGGACTGATGCACGTTAACCTCCCCGAAAAAAGATATTATAGAATTGGTGAGATCGCCAAAGCCTTCGATGTAAATCCTTCTTTGCTCCGCTTTTGGGAAAAAGAGTTTAAAGAAATCCAGCCCAGAAAAAAAGAAGGCGGCGCCCGAAAATACACCCCGGATGATGTAGACACCATTCAAAAAATATATCATCTACTGAAGGAAAAAGGACTGACCATTGAGGGAGCCAAAAAACAACTCAAACTAAAAAATCTTTCCGAAGATGGTAACTTGAAACTGATTCAGAAATTAGAACAACTCAAATCTGATCTGGTTCAACTGCGGGAAAATCTCTAACTATTTCTTTCTAAAAAACAATTGAATGGGAATGCCATTGAACTCAAAGCGTTCTCTGAGTTTGTTCTCTAGAAATCTTTTATAGGGTTCCCTGACGTATTGGGGAAGGTTACAGAAAAAAGCAAATTGTGGGTGTGGGGTAGGCAATTGGGTACAGAACTTTATTTTGACAAACTTCCCTTTGTAAGATGGAGGGGGTTGACTTTCCATAATGGGCAGCAGGGTATCATTGAGTTTTCGGGTTGGGATTCGGTTGGATCGATTTTTATAGATGGTAACGGCCGTTTCTATAGCTTTGAAAATTCTCTGTTTGTTCAGGGCAGAGATGAATACAATGGGAACGTCTTTGAAGGGGGCTGTTTTTTCCTTTATCTCTTCTTCAAAAAGTTTGGAAGATTGGGTTTCCTTTTCAACAAGATCCCATTTGTTGACCAAAATAACAATGCCCTTGTTGTTTCTATGAGCCAACCAAAATATATTTTGAACTTGACCGTCAAAACCTCTGGTTGCATCGACCAATAACAAACAAACATCGCAATATTCAATGGCCCTGACCGATCGCATAACAGAATAAAATTCGATGTCTTCTTTTACCTTACTTTTTTTTCTGATTCCGGCAGTATCCACGAGATTGAATTCAAAACCAAAGCGATTGTATTTGGTATCAATACTGTCTCTGGTCGTTCCGGCAATATCAGTCACGATATATCTTTCTTCCCCTATCAACGCATTGATAAAAGAAGATTTTCCAGCATTGGGTCTTCCTACCACTGCAAATCTGGGCAATGCTTCTTCTGGTTCAATTTGCTCGGGTAAAACTTTGACCAATTCGTCTAACAACTCTCCAGTTCCACTTCCATTGATGGCAGAAACGGTGTAAATGTGTTCATAACCCAAAGCATAAAATTCGGTCATATTTTCAATGACCTTGGAATTGTCTCCTTTGTTGGCGGTAAGGAATACGGGCTTTTGTGAACGACGGAGCAATTGTGCAATGGTTTCGTCCATTCCTGTGAGACCCTCGGCCACATCGACCATAAACAAAATGGCATCGGCCTCCTCGATGGCCAAATTGACTTGCTTGTCGATTTCCTTTTGAAAAATATCATCGCTTCCTTCGACATAACCCCCAGTATCGATCAAACTGAACGATACGCCATTCCAGTCGGACTGTCCATAATGACGGTCACGGGTAACGCCACTCACAGCATCTACGATGGCTTCTCTTTTTTTGATCAAACGATTAAAAAAAGTGGACTTTCCTACATTGGGTCTTCCCACAATTGCAACGATACCTCCCATTACGGTTTATTTGAGTGCAAAAGTAATTGAATTTGTGAGATAAGTCAGCGTCCTTACTGCTGATAACCAAAACGCTTGAGTTGTTGGGGATTGGAACGCCAATTTTTTTGGACTTTTACAAAGAGTTCGATGTGGATTTTCTTCCCGAAAAATGAAGCCAAATCTTTTCTGGCACCAATGCCTACTTTTTTGAGTTGTTCCCCTTTATGTCCAATGATGATCCCCTTTTGGGTTTCTCGTTCTACCAAGATTACCGCTCGAATTCTAATGATTTTTTCTTCTTCCTTAAAAGATTCAGTAATCACCTCAACCGCATAGGGGATCTCTTTGTCGTAATGTTCCAAAATACTTTTTCGGATGGATTCATTGACAAAAAATCTTTCTGGCTTATCACTGAGTTGGTCTTTGGGGAAATAAGCAGGCGATTCCGGGAGGAGATCGATCAACATTTGTAAAAGCTCGGGGATAAAAAAACCTGTCAAGGCAGAAATGGGAATGATCTTTGCATTGGGAAAAACGTCAGACCATTCTTGAACGGCGGTTTCTAATGCTGCCTGAGAAGAGGTATCGATTTTATTGATCAGAACGAACAATGGGATTTTGGATTTCTTGATGCGCGCTACCAAAGCTTCGTCCTTGATCTGTTTTTCTTCTATGGAAATCATATAGAGCAATACATCGGCATCGATCAAAGATTCCTTGACAAAATCCATCATGGAGTTTTGCATCTCATATGCGGGCTGTATTATACCCGGAGTATCGGACAATATCAATTGATGGTTTTGCCCATTGATCAATCCCAAGATACGGTGGCGAGTGGTTTGTGCCTTGGGTATGGTGATGGACAAATCTTTACCCATCAAAGCATTGACCAAGGTAGATTTACCCACGTTGGGATTTCCAACAATGGACACATAACCTGATTTATGAGACGTTTTTGACATGGGGTAAAGATACAATCTTTGGAATAGCCTTTGTGGTGGTCTATAGATTTTGTAAATTTGCAACCGCATCGCGAGGTAGAGCAGTAGGTAGCTCGTCGGGCTCATAACCCGAAGGTCGCTGGTTCGAGTCCAGCCCTCGCTACTAAAACAATAAAACGGTTATACTATTATATAGTGTAACCGTTTTTTTATTTATGCACAATAATAAAAAGAAGTCGTCGTTT
>JAACDY010000158.1 GCA_009936675.1 Bacteroidota bacterium | reverse complement strand
GTCAAACCCGATGGGTGTTGATGCCGCAAAGGGAAGGCAATATGGACAACATTCGTTCTTTTGCTTTGTCCTCCATAGAAACAGGACTCAACGGCCTCCTATTGACCCTTTGGGACGACGATTCCCCTCATTTTGAACTGTACTATAGAGGTATTATTGCTTTTGCCAATGATACTTGGTCTGGTGACCAACTCAGTAAAAGCGAACTCAAAAGTGCTTATCGGCATCGGGAGTTTTCATTTGTATTGGCAGAAAACAATTTTGCTTTCATCGATTCCTTAGAACAGCCCGTTGGGCAATGGAAAAATATTTTACTGAAAGGCAACAAAAGAAACTACCTCATGGAAATGGAAAAAGCCGAGGAAGATGGATTGATCCCCCTTCCCGACAGCAAATATCCCGGCCAATGGAGTGTTGATTATAAACAAAGGTTGACGATGGCAAAAAAAATGATCGAAAGCACCACCAAGATGGGTGAAAAAATAGAACAGATGCAAAAACTTGCCAAAAGGAATGCTTATACCCTTGAGGTTTATCAGAGGGTAAATGAAGTAGTTTCATTCACCCCCAAAATTTTATTGGCTTTGGAACATTTTGATCAAGCCTCCAACGATGAAGAACGGTTGATCGAAAAAGCGAAAATCGCCGAACTCGAATCAGAATTTTACGAATTGAAAAATAAAGTCGAAAAAACCTACGCTCAAACAAGGATCATCCATAAACCCCAAGACTATCTCTTGGATCAGGACCACCACCATCATTTGGCCAACCAATTAAAAGATTTTGATTGGCAGTTTTACTCCGAGTTACTGATGTTTGACAAGATCAACAAACAGCTCCGTTGGCAGCGAAAAAAAATTGATTGAGTCGTTGATTAAATTTTAAATGATTATTCTCAAAAATCTATCATGATACAATCCTACAAACGAAAATTTAAAACCGAGAAAAACTACGATACCATTGTCATTGGCTCCGGTATCGGAGGACTGACCACTGCGGCTTTTTTATCCAGAGAAGGTAAAAGTGTTTTGGTCCTGGAGCGGCATTACACGGCCGGGGGCTTTACCCATATTTTTAAGCGAAATGGTTATGAGTGGGATGTCGGTATTCACTATATCGGGGAGGTACAACGTCCCAACAGCGCTATCAGAAGAATGTTTGATTATATCAGCGATGGAAAACTCCAATGGGCCGATATGGGAAGGGTCTATGATCGCATCATTATTGGGAAGAAAGAATATGAGTTGGTCAAGGGAGTAGAAAATTTTAAAGCTCAGTTGATCATCTATTTTCCTGAAGAAAAAAAAGCCATCGATGAATACGTAGATTTGGTTTTTGATGTAGTCAAATCAATGGGTTCTTATTATAGTTCCAAAGCACTCCCTCCTTTTCTCTCGCGCTTATTGGGCGGTAGGATGAGAAAAAAATATTTGAAATATGCCGGTAGAACCACTCGTGAAGTACTGGAATCGATCACCCAAAATGAAACCCTAATAAAAGTCCTCACAGGACAATATGGTGATTATGGCTTACCTCCAAAACTAAGTAGTTTTGCGATGCACGCCACCGTGGTAAGGCATTATTTTAATGGAGGTAGTTTTCCCGTGGGAGGATCTTCGGAAATTGTCAAAACCATAGATCCGGTTATAGAAAAGGGATCCGGTACCATTTTAATCAATGCTGAAGTGGATGAAATTCTTATCCAAAAAAATAAGGCCATCGGGGTGCAAATGAAAGACGGAAGAAAATTTCATGCAAAACATGTGGTAAGCAGCACCGGGATTTTTAATACTTACGAAAAACTGATTCCCCCGGCAGTTCTCAAAAAACACAAAATGCAAAAGCAACTGAAAAAGGTCAATCCCTCAGTGGCTCATGCTTGTTTGTACATTGGATTAAAAGGCAGTCCGGAAGCTTTGCAACTGCCTAAAAACAACCTGTGGATTTATCCCGAAAAGGGTGACCACGACACTATCGTTGCCAACTATCTCAAAGATCCAAAGGCTCCTTTTCCAGTAGTCTATATTTCTTTTCCTGCTGCCAAAGATCCCAGTTGGTCTTATCGTTATCCGGATCGAAGTACCATTGACATCATCACCCTTTTATCTTTCGATTTGGTCAAAAAATGGGAGGGTACCCAATGGATGAAAAGAGGGAAAGACTATGATCAGTTAAAAGCAGAAATGTCGGACAGACTGTTGGAAGTACTTTTTCAACAGTTGCCGCATCTCAGGGGGAAAATTGATCATTCCGAGCTTTCTACTCCCCTGACCACTCAAAACTTTGTCAACTATAAAGAAGGTGAAATTTACGGTATCGATCATACCCCCGAACGTTTTAAACAAAAGTTTCTGGAACCCCGAACGCCAATCAAAAACTTCTATCTGACAGGACAAGATATTGTTTCAGCCGGTGTGGGTGGGGCGATGTTCTCCGGTGTAGTGACCGCCTCAGCGATGCAAGGCAAAAACTTGGTCAAAAAAATCTACAAAAACAAAAAATAAATGCTACAGTATGTAATCGGAGGAAACAAAGTTGGACTCATTAGAGTTCAACAGGCTTTCTAAAATTTCATTGTTGTAGGGATTGTCTTTGGAAGCGACAAAAGATCTGATCGAGAAAGACCTTAAGGCATCGAATACACTCAGTGTACTTACTGCAGAATTTTTTCTACCCGTAAATGGATATACATCTGGCCCTCTTTGGCAGGCGCTGTTTAGGTTAACACGACAAACGAGGTTGGCCAATATATCGATAAGCGGACCAATTTTTCGAACATCTCTCCCAAAAAGACTCACCTGCTGACCGTAATCTGAGGCTGCCATAGCATCCAAAGGTTCGTTAATATCTTTGTAAGGAATAACTGGAATCACAGGACCAAACTGTTCCTCGTGATAGAGATTCATAGAATCGTTGACAGGGTAGATAACCGCAGGATAAGTATAATTCTCTGACATTTGACCGCCCTTCTTATTCATCACATTGCCTCCTTTAGCGGTAGCATCATCAATTAGGTCTTTGATGTATTGTGGTTTATTGGGTTCGGGAAGAGGTGTCAAAAACACATCTTTTTCCCATGGCAATCCAAATTTTAATGCATCAACTGCCTCGGAGAATTTTTTATTGAATTGATCAATGATAGACTCATGCACATACAACACTTTAAGTGCCGTACAACGTTGTCCGTTGTAGGACAAGGTTCCAGAAATACATTCTTTTACAGTATGATCCAAATCAGCATCGGGCAAAATGACACCCGGATTTTTGGCTTCCAGTCCCAGTACCAGTCGAAGTCTGTTCTTATTGGGATGCTCATCTTGTAATGCCACTGCCGAAGAACTGTGACCAATCAAGGCTAAAACATCAACGTGACCCGTCTTCATAATGGGTTGGGCAATTTTTCTACCACGACCAAAGAGGATGTTTACCACACCAGGAGGGAAACATTCTTTAAAGGCTTGAAGCAAAGGAGTAATCAAAAGGACTCCGTGCTTGGCGGGTTTGAATACGGCTGTATTTCCCATTACAATGGCAGGAATCAACAGACAAAAGGTTTCGTTCAAGGGATAATTGTAAGGGCCTAAACACAAGACCACACCCAAGGGACTTCTTCTGATGTGGGCATGAATCCCTCCTTCTTTTTCAAACTTGGCACTCTTTTGGTCTAACTTTTTATAGGCCTCTACAGTGTCGTATATATAATCAACGGTTCGATCGAACTCTTTTTCAGAGTCACTGAGGGTTTTACCAATCTCCCACATCAAAAGTTTGACCACCTGATCACGGTGAGATTTCATTTTGTCGGCAAATCGTTCAAGGCAATTCAATCGCTCTCTTACCCGCATGGTAGGCCATTGGCCTTTTCCTCTGTCAAAAGCTTTCTTGGCAGATTCTAGTGCCTCCAGTGCAGGTTCAGATTCCATATCGGGTACCGAACCCAAAAGGGTGGGAGCCATTTCACCATTTTCATTTTCAGTTCTAATGGTGGAATATACGTCCGCCGTATTACCTTTCCATGTTTTCAACGTTCCATCAATAAGATACTGATTGAAGTTGGTCACTTGTGGTCGATAGACTTCCGGTATGTCACTGATTTTTAAAGATTTAATGTTGGGGTGAGTCAAAACATTACTCATTGTTGTGGCTTTGTTTTATGTTTGTTAAACAAAGTTAAACAATTTTTACAACCAAGGGCAAAAGGAAATGGAGTTCCTCCTTACCTTAACTAAAAGTTAACTTTGATGAGCGATAGATCGATGAATCTCTGTGGTGTATTAAACGATTTTTTTCATGGCAGTCATAGACTCCCTCAAATCGTAACCGATGATTTCGACCGGATGAAAACGAATGATTTCGTTCACATCAATCAATTGACGGTTGTCAACTCCATTACCTTCTCCTTCAGCAAAAGCTTTTCCGATAACATTGGTATCGATCTCTTTCATAAAATCAACCAACAAAGGCTTGGCAGCGTGATCGAACAAATAACATCCATACTCGGCAGTATCAGAAATAACACGGTTCATTTCGAATAATTTCTTTCTGGCGATGGTATTGGCAATAAGAGGGGTTTCGTGCAGTGATTCGTAATAAGCAGATTCTTCTTTGATGCCTGAGGCTACCATAGTGTCAAAGGCCAGTTCTACACCGGCACGAACAAAAGCAACCATCAAAACCCCGTGATCAAAATATTCTTGTTCAGAAATTTCATGATCGGTAATAGTTGTTTTTTCAAAAGCGGTTTCACCTGTTGCTGCTCTCCATTCCAAAAGGTTTTTGTCGTCATTGGCCCAATCTTCCATCATGGTTTTGGAAAAATGTCCAGACATGATATCGTCCATATGCTTGTGGAACAATGGCGTAAGGATTTCTTTAAGCGTTTCGGAAAGTTCGAAAGCTTTGATTTTTGCAGGATTAGAAAGACGATCCATCATATTGGTGATCCCTCCATGTTTGAGGGCTTCGGTAATGGTTTCCCAACCGTATTGGATCAATTTGGCAGCATAAGCTGGATCAATTCCTTTTTCAACCATTTTGTCAAAACTGAGAATGGAACCGGTTTGAAGTACCCCACACAATATGGTTTGTTCTCCCATCAAATCCGACTTTACTTCGGCGACAAAAGAAGACTCCAAGACTCCTGCTCTGTGACCTCCTGTGGCAACAGCATATGCCTTGGCATAATCCAATCCATGATTTTGAGGGTTATTTTCGGGGTGAACAGCGATCAATGTCGGCACACCAAAACCTCTCAAGTATTCTTCTCTTACCTCAGACCCTGGACATTTGGGTGCCACCATGATTACGGTCAAATCTTTTCGAATGGTCATTCCCTCTTCTACGATGTTAAAACCGTGAGAATAAGAAAGAGTCGCCCCTTTTTTCATCAAAGGAACTACAGCTTCGATCACGGAGCTGTGGTTTTTGTCGGGGGTTAGATTGATGACCACATCGGCAGTGGGAACCATCTCTTCGTAGTTTCCAACATTAAAATTATTGTCAACAGTATTTTGATAAGAGGCTCTTTTTTGATCGATGGCTCCTTGACGCAGGGTATAGCTGATGTCCAAACCAGAGTCGCGCATGTTGAGGCCTTGGTTGAGCCCTTGAGCACCACATCCTACGATTACGATTTTTTTCCCTTTAAGCGCATCAACGCCTTGATCAAACTCCGACT
>JAACDY010000157.1 GCA_009936675.1 Bacteroidota bacterium | reverse complement strand
TTCCCCCAGAAGTGAAAATAATCTCTTGGGGTTCGCAGTTCAGATGTTTTGCAACACTTTTTCGAGCGGTTTCTATCAAGGATTTTGCTGACCTACCAAAAGCATGAGTAGAGGAGGGATTTCCAAAAATCGACGACATGCTTTGGGTCATCAATTCAATAACCTCATTTCGGAGGGGAGTCGTAGCCGCATTGTCGAAATATACTTTCATCAATTCTCTAAGGTCTGCAAGCAATGAACCCTAATGATTTGGTTCAAACGTTTTGAGGGTTTCTACAATGATTTCAATACAAACATGGAGTTGTTGTTCATTCATTACCAATGGTGGAGCAAATCGAATGATATTTCCATGAGTGGGTTTGGCCAAAAGGCCGTTGTCTCTCAATTTTAAGCAAATGTTCCAAGCGGTATCACTATCTGGAGAATCATTGATAACGATGGCATTGAGTAAACCTTTTCCTCTGACCAAAGTAACGATCTCACTTTGGGCTATGTAGCGATTTATTTCTTTCCTAAAAATGGTTCCCAAACGTCTGGCATTTTGGGCTAGTTTTTCATTGAGCACTACCTCCCAAGCTTTTTTGGCAATGGTAACGGCCAAAGGATTACCTCCAAAAGTACTGCCGTGTTGACCCGGCTGAATGACATCCATCACTTCGGCATCACAAAGGACTGCAGAGACGGGGTAAGTTCCGCCACTGATGGCTTTTCCCAAGATCAACATATCTGGACGGACGTAGGTGTCGGCCTGTTGTTCGCAAGCATGCTCACAACTACAGTTGCCACATACCGCCAATAAGGAACCTGTTCGCCCGATTCCTGTCTGAATTTCGTCCGTAATGAGTAAGACGTTGTAATCGTTACAAAGGGCTTTAGCTCCTTTGATAAAATCTTCCGCAGGGGTATATACCCCGGCCTCTCCCTGTATGGGTTCAACCAAAAAGCCCACCACATTGGGATTGGTTTCCAATACAGATTCCAAAGCCTCGAGATCATCATAGGGTACATGGATGAATCCAGTGGCATAGGGACCAAAGTCTCCTTTGGAATTGGGATCGGTAGAAAAAGAGATGATGGTCGAAGTACGTCCGTGGAAATTGTTGTCACAGACAATGATTTGAGCTTGATTTTCGGGAACTCCTTTTTTTTGATAACCCCATTTACGGGTAATTTTAATAGCGGTCTCCACCCCTTCGGCACCAGTATTCATACAAAGTACTTTTTCAAAACCAAAATACTCAGTGATGTACTTCATGTACTCTCCTAGTTTATTGTTGTGAAAAGCTCTAGAAGTCAGCGTCAAGGTTTCGGCTTGTGCTTTCATGGCCTCCACAATTTCGGGGTGGCAATGTCCTTGATTTACCGCTGAATAGGCCGATAAAAAGTCGTAGTACTTTTTACCCTCCACGTCCCATAAAAAAACGCCTTTTCCCTTAGCCAATACAACTGGCAGAGGGTGATAATCGTGTGCACCGTGTCTAGCCTCTAAATCTAAATAATAATCCTGCAGTGATTTTTGTGTGGTATTCATCGTTTGTTTTCAATGATTGTTAATGTCTTTGAAAAATTCAATACAAAAATAAGAATATAATTGCACATTAGCTGTTTCCCAACTCATTGATCAACGGAAATCAAATTCTTAGTAATGGTTTCCCAAAATTCTGTGATATGGGTAAAAAAACAATTCTATTTTTGCAAGATGGCAAAAAAATTCATTTCAGAGCGATACGATAACTTAGAAGTAGTTGATATTACCGCCCGAGGAAAGGGAGTAGTCAAATCTGAGGAAGGCAAAGTGATCTTCGTTTCTGGAGTAGTTCCAGGCGACAAAATCAGTGTTGAGACTTATAAAAAAAGAAGAGGATATTTTGAAGCCAATCTGATTAAAATCTTGGAACCCTCTCCAAATCGTATAGAACCACAATGTGAGCATTTTGGTGTTTGTGGAGGTTGTAAGTGGCAAAACATGAATTATGAGGCTCAACTGCAATTCAAGCAAAAAGAAGTACTGCACAATATCAAAAACTTGTCAGGGATGGGCCTACCAGAAATTGATAATATTCAGGCTGCCCCCCAACCCTATTTTTACAGAAATAAGATGGAATACGCCTTTTCAAACCAACGCTGGCTGACAGCCGATGAAATCGCAGACAAATCGTTGACCATTGAAAGAAAAGGCTTAGGGTTCCACAAAGCTGGAATGTGGGACAAGGTGGTCGACATTCGCCAATGCCATTTACAAGCCGAGCCAGCCAATGAAATCAGAAATGCGGTTAAAGCTTTTGCGCTAGAACACCAACTTGATTTTTTCAACCCCAGAGATCAAGAAGGCTTTTTGCGAAGCTTGATGATTCGAAACACCAAAGGGGGGTCTTTTATGGTTTTAATTCAGTTTTTTAGAGAAAACAAAGCCCAACGAGAGAACCTATTGGATCACCTAAAAAAACATTTTGATATCGCTTCATTGCTCTATTGTATCAACAGTAAAGCCAATGACTCGCTCTATGACCAAGAGATCATTTGCTATGATGGAGAAAACCATATAGTAGAGGAAATGGAGGGCTTGCAATTCAAGATCAATGCCAAATCCTTTTTTCAAACCAACAGCGAACAGGCCTATGAATTGTATAAAATCGCCAGAGACTTTGCAGGACTCAAAGGTGACGAACTGGTTTACGACTTGTACACCGGTACAGGAACAATTGCTCAGTTTATTGCTAAAGATTGCAAAAAGGTCGTGGGGGTGGAGTCTGTTCCGGAAGCCATCGAAGCGGCTCAAACCAATGCAGAAGCAAATGGGATTAAAAATGCTTTTTTTGAAGTGGGAGATATGCGTGATGTTTTCAATCAAGATTTTATCAATCGCCATGGAAAAGCCGACGTGGTCATTACCGATCCTCCCCGAAATGGAATGCATCCAGCTGTGGTAAAACAGTTACTTTTATTAGCACCCAAGCGAATCGTGTATGTGAGTTGTAACCATGCCACCCAAGCCAGAGATTTGTTTTTGATGAAAGACCAATACAAACTGATCAGATCTAGGGCCATAGATATGTTTCCCCAAACCCAACATGTCGAAAATGTCGTACTTTTGGAAAAGATTTAAGCCAATGACTCCCCGAAGTTTATTTTTCCTAATATTACTGACATTGTTTTCTTGTGAAAAGGACGACATCTGTCTGGAAGGGACTCCAGCCACTCCAAGAATGATTGTTTTATTCAAGGATTATGAAAATCCTCAGAACAAAAAAGGAGTTACCAAACTTTTGATCAGAGGTTTGGGCCTTGCCGACAGCCTAACCGCCTTCTCTGGAGATTCAATCGCAATTCCTTTAAGAAATAATTATGAATTTACACAGTATGAATTTACCTTGAGTACCTCCTCTCCAACACTAAGTGACTCACTACAAATCAACCATCGTCAATTTGACACCTATATCAACAGAGCCTGTGGATACAAATCCACCTTCATATTCGAAAATCCTTTCTATTATGAACTCACCCAAAGTGGAGGTTGGATAAAAAATATAGAAAAAATAAGTGATACCCTATCCGATGAAAAAAAATCACATTTGGCTATTTATCATTAGTCTATTGGCGCCTGTCTATTGGACTACTGCACAAGAACTGGTGGAGGAGATTGAGGAGGTCGGGGTTGATACCCTCAAGAAAAGGGAAAAAAAACCCTATACCATTCGCTTTGGTCTGGATCTGTCAAAGCCCGTAATGGCTCAACTTGACAAAGACTTTTGTGGATTGGAATTGGTGGGAGATATTAGACTTTTTTCTGAGTTTTATGGTGCCATTGAATTGGGTAATGAGAAAAAGACACAACAGTCTGAGCAAATCAATTTCACGACTACTGGAAGCTATCTCAAATTGGGATTTGATTACAATTTATATGAAAATTGGAAGGGTATGAACAATGCCATTTATTTGGGTATGCGCATTGGAAATAGTTTTTTTAAGCAAAAAGTAAACGAATATGAGCCCTATCAAATCAATCATTATTGGACAACAGAAATCATAAAAAACGGCCCTGAAATTAGAGAACAAGATGCGTTGTCGGCCCGATGGGTAGAGTTTATAGCAGGAATTAAAGTCAAAATGATCAATAACCTTTACATGGGATTCAGCATAAGACTCAATAGATTGATTAATGACACCCGTCCTGACAATTTTGACAACCTTTACATTCCTGGCTTTAACAAAAAGACCGATGAAAATGTGTGGGGAGCTGGCTTTAACTATACTCTAACCTACTCTATTCCCGTAAAACTTTAGTCCTCGGAAGTCTCCTGATTTTTAAGTTTGTGTATTTTTTTGGTTCCTTCGTAAATGGGGAAGTTACACAAACGGGTTTCCAACTTTCCATTGAAAAGTTTGATTTTTCTACTTGGTCGAAGTCCAAAAAACTTTAAAGCTTCAAAATTTGAACTGATGATCCATGCTTGGGTATTGGGATAGGAACCCTTTAAAGTATCTCCGAAATTTTTATACAAAGTATTGATGTCCCCATCCAAACGCTCGCCGTAGGGAGGATTGGTCAATAGGTGAAGTGGAGTATCACCCATTTTTTGAGAATTAAAAAAATCGGCCCTATTGACTTGAATAAAATCCTCAAGGGCTGCATTTTTGATATTGGTCGTTGACTTTTCAATAGCGGAGGGGGCTTTGTCAAAACCATAGATTTTTCCAACAGGAGAAACAACATTATTAAGTTTTGAAGATTTGATTTTATCAAAAAGGCTTTCGTCCCAATCCTTCCATTTTTCAAAAGCAAAAATATTGCGATTGATGTTTGCAGGAATTTTACAAGCCATCATAGCGGCTTCAATCAGGAAAGTTCCACTGCCACACATGGGATCCATAAAATCTGTTCTTTGATCCCAATCGGATAGCATGATTATTCCCGCTGCCAGCACCTCATTGATTGGAGCAATATTGGTCAGAGACCTGTAGCCCCTGTGATGCAAGGAGCGACCTGAGGTGTCGAGCGACAAACTGCATTTTTGGTCAAATATATGAAGGTGTAATC
>JAACDY010000019.1 GCA_009936675.1 Bacteroidota bacterium | reverse complement strand
GTGGTTTGGTAAACAAATGCCCGCCAGCCGTTGCGAAGTTCTTTAACTAAGCTGTGGGTGGTTTCTCCCGTTTGACGATGGACTAATTTGATCAATATTCGTCCCTGAGAACGGGAGAGCTTTTTGAGTTCTTTTTCAAACTCGTCATATATAAAGTCTTCCATTCTCTTGAGATAGACCCTTCTTTTTCTTTTGGATTTGATTTGTTCCAAGCGTCCAGTCAAAATATTTAAGCGATCCGCCGCTATTTTTGCATAGGGATATACCTTATAGGTTCGCTCTCTCAGAATGACGTATCGTTTGGCTTCATCGTAATTGTAAAATTTTAGAGGTTGGAACAACACCACTTCCTTGAGTTGAATACTCGAATTGACAATGCTATCCCCTTCGATGACAAAATAGTCTTCGGGAAGGAGTGGTGATATTTGAGCCAGTGCATTACTCAAAGTAATCACCAAAATGACAGTCATTAAAGCATCTAATTTCATGGTGTACAAATTTAGGAATAAATGAAGGGATAATCATTTTCAATTGGGTTCTTATGCTTATTTTAGCTTTTCTATTTTTCAATTTTTAACAAATGAAACTTTTGAACAAAAAATCCATGTCATTTTTGGAGGCCTACCTCAATAATCCTTCTCCTACCGGCTATGAATGGGAAGGGCAAAAAATATGGATGGACTATCTCAAACCCTATGTAGATACTTTTATCACCGACACCTATGGCACCGCTGTAGGAGTGATCAATCCAGACGCTCCTTACAAAGTTGTCATCGAGGGACACTCTGACGAAATTTCATGGTATGTCAATTACATAACAGACAAAGGTTTGATTTATGTGATTCGTAATGGTGGTAGCGACCACCAAATCGCCCCTTCCAAATGGGTGGACATTCACACCAAAAAGGGGATCGTTAAAGGAGTCTTTGGTTGGCCAGCCATCCATACCCGAAAAACAGGCAGAGAAGAAGTCCCTAAATTGGATAATATATTTATCGACATCGGTGCCAAAGACAAAAAAGAAGTTGAGAAAATGGGGGTACACGTAGGTTGTGTCATTACCTACCCTGATCGTTTCCAGGTCATCAATAAAGATAAATTTGTTTGCCGTGCCATCGACAATCGCGCTGGAGGGTTTATGATTGCCGAGGTGGGCCGATTGTTACACGAAAATAAAATCAAATTGCCTTTTGGGCTCTACATTACCAATTCCGTTCAGGAGGAAGTGGGCCTTCACGGGGCAGAGATGATCACCCAGACCCTCAAACCAGATGTGGCCATCGTTACCGATGTTTGCCACGACACCACCACGCCCATGATCAACCAAAAGGAACAGGGACATATCGAAATGGGGAAAGGGCCCGTTGTATCTTATGCTCCTGCGGTGCAAAACAAACTCAGAGAACAAATACTTGAAACGGCCGAAAAACAAAAAATACCCTTCCAACGTTTGGCCTCTTCTCGTTATACCGGAACCGATACCGATGCTTTTGCTTACAGTAATGGTGGAGTTGCCTCGGCTTTGATTTCACTACCGCTGCGCTATATGCATACCACGGTAGAAATGGTTCACCGAGATGATGTGGAAAATGTAATCCGATTGATTTATGAAACCCTACAAACCATCGATCCCAAAAAGGGGTTTAGTTATTTTGATTCGTAAGAAAAGTCTGATTAAAGAAATTTTTAGTTGATTAACTCCCCCCAAAAGGAGTATCGAAAATCCCAACAGCCAGTTCTACCCAGATCAATAAAAAGAGTAGGAAAAATATGCCAGTGACGATTAATCGTAAAATTTAGTTCTTTACTACATTCATTAGTATTAGAGAGATGAGTCCTAAACCGTAAATCATAGCTCCCATCAGGATAAAATCACCAAACTTCCAATGGAATTCATTGTTGAGCCAATTGGCCATTAGGGGGATGAGCATCAACAAAAGGGTGATTCCCAAGAGTTTTAAACTACTTCTTTTCGATATCATCATTAGAGTTCAGGAGCGTCAAAAGATTTTTTAAACCCGTATTCCCTTTCTACCCGTGCAATTCTGATTTTGTATTCCTTGTAAAAATCTTTTCTTCCTTTTTCCTTGGCCCATTGATGGTCTGCATTTTGTCGCCACTCTTGAATGGCATCCAAATCTTTCCAATAGCTTATAGAAATTCCATAATCATTTCTTGCGCTGTCCTCCCCCAAAAAACCGTCTATCTTTTCGGCCTGTTGTTTTAGCATGTCGTTGATTTTAAAATATTCGGGGTCGTGCTGGTCGAGAATGGAAGTGAAAATGACCGCATAATAAGATGGCTGGGGGGTAATGGTAATCATAGATGAAATGGGTTAGTAGGTTAATGCAAGTATTTGAAACAGCTAATACTTCCTTAAACAAACCTAAATTTACGAAAAATAATCTCTGGTCAACGCCTTGTTAATCCGCTTGACCACCCCTGGCCCTTCATAGACAAAGCCGGTATAGAGTTGAACCAAATCTGCACCTGCATTAAGCTTTTCAAGGGCATCTTCGGGTTTATGGATTCCCCCAACGCCAATGATGGGAAAGGCTTTTTGACTTTTTTGGGACAGAAAACGGATCACCTCTGTACTTCTGTCTGTAAGTGGTTTCCCACTTAGCCCCCCGCTTTCGCTTCGGTTGGGAGATTCAAGTCCTTCACGGCTAAGGGTAGTGTTGGTCGCAATGACTCCGTCCGTTTTTGTGATTTTGACAATATCGATGATGTCCAGCAATTGCTCATCCGTAAGGTCGGGAGCAATTTTCAGCAGTATGGGTTTGGGTTTTTCCGTTGCTTGATTACGTTTTTGAAGGGTTTTCAACAAATCGGTAAGGGGTTTTTTCTCTTGTAATTCCCGTAGGTTGGGAGTGTTGGGTGAACTGACATTAACGACAAAGTAATCCACATAGGGATATAAGGCATCGAAGCAGTAGGTATAGTCCTCCACAGCTTTCTCGTTGGGGGTTATTTTGTTTTTGCCGATGTTGCCCCCAATAATGATATTTTTGTTTTTTTGGAGTCGTGGAATGGCAGCGGACACCCCTTGGTTATTAAAACCCATACGGTTGATCAGTGCCTTGTCCTGTGGCAATCGAAACAGACGTTTTTTGGGATTGCCAGGCTGGGGTTTGGGAGTCAGTGTGCCGATTTCAATAAATCCAAAACCAAAGTTGGACAGCTCTCTGTATAGCTTGGCATCTTTATCAAAACCTGCTGCCAAACCTACGGGATTCTTAAAACGAATGCCAAAGAGTTCCTTTTCGAGTTTGGGGTGATGCACTTGGTAAATTGCTCTGACCAAAAATGGCACACCTGGAATTTTGTGAATCCAACGGATCAGAGAAAAGACAAAATAATGTATCCATTCGGGATCACCGAGAAAAAGAACGGGTTTGATCAGATAGCGATACATAAAGTGATTTAAAAAAAATCCCGCCGAAGCGGGATTAAATTATTTTTTAGTAGGGTTGAGTTTTTGACTCATCTCCAAGGACAAAGCCGAACGCTCTATTTTGAGTTTCCCAGCCAATGTTTCAATGACACAGGTGTTGTCTTTGTCGTTCAATTCTACCACTTTAGCGTGAATCCCACTTTTGGTGATCACCCGATCACCTTTATTGAGGTTTTTCATAAAATTCTTTTCTTTTTTTTGACGGCGTTGTTGCGGCAAGATGATAAAGAAAAAGAATACCACAAGCATTAAAAGTAAAAAGGGCATTTGCCCTGAGAATCCCTCCATAGGTTGATTTTAATTAATTACTATTTTGTTGACGGGCTTTCGCAGCATCATCACGTTGTTTTTGTTTGACTGGGTCGGGGGTTACCATTGCTTTGATTCTTAAGGTTTCACGCCCACTGGCAGTATTGGCCGAAATGGTAACGGTTTTTTGCTGCATATTGGGCTTATTGCTGGAATCAAAACTAACCATAATCTCTCCACTAGCACCAGGAGCAATGGGTGTGTTTTTGGGATAGTTGGGAACTGTACATCCACAGCTTCCTCTGGCATCTACGATGATCAAATCGGCTTGACCAGTATTGGTAAAAGTAAATTTGGTCTGAACGGTTTCTCCTTCCTTGATGGTTCCAAAGTCGTGCATGGTCTGATTAAAGGTCATCGCTGCTGTAGCAGCAGGAGCATCGGCAGCACTCTCAGATGCTTTTTCCTGATCTACTTTTTTAGAGGCACTTTCATTACAGCCACTAGTGCTGAACATCAGAGCGCAAACAAAAATCCAAGCTATTCTTTTCATTGTTTTTTTTTAATAGTTTATGATGCTCAAATTTAGCAAAAAAACATTAAATCAATCCCCTGCCGCTTTTATTTAATCGATCCGATTCCTGAAAATCTCTGATTGTTTTGTCCAAAATTCCATTAATAAAAATATTACTCTTTGGTGTGGAATAGTCTTTGGAGATTTCAATGTACTCGTTCATGGTTACTTTGGGCGGGATAGAGGGGAAATAAAGCAACTCAGCCATAGCCATTTTGATCATAATAGCATCCAAAAGTGCAATCCTGTCGCTGTCCCAGTTGGGGGTTCTACCCACCATTTCCTCCTGAAGTGCATCGTTGTTGACCACCACTTTTTCCAATAAATCAATGGCGAACTGTGGATCTTCATCCGCCGCGTTCATCTGAGGGAAATGGAGACTGTTGGTGTCTTTTGGATCAATTTTATAAAGAGTTTTTAAGAGAAAAGTATTGACCACAGGCAGGTCATCAATCCAGGTGAGTTCCTTATCTTCAATATAATCGTAGAAACCGTCGGATGGAGCGACAATTTCTTTAAAAAAGAAAGCGATAATATCCCTGTCCTCCTCCAATGTAGGGGATTCTTTTTGGGCGTACTCCTGAAAATTCTCATGTTCCATCAAGGCTTTGAAATTGGATTTGACATAGTCGAAATCTAACTCCCAAAACTTGATTTTTTTCTTCTTGATGTGATTGACCAATATGGGATGTTGGGCGATGAATTGTAGAATTTTGTTTCCTACTAGGGAAGCAGAGTGTACAGCATTTTTTTTATTTCTCAATCCTTTTTGGAGATCTGTTTGATCCAAGGCATGTTCGTATATGGATTTGAGAAAAGCCAAAAGGGCCAGATACAATGAAAAAGTGTTGAGATAACTCTTTTTAAAAAAATCAACTTCCTGTGCCAAATTGCCCTCCCGATTTTGTAGAAAGGAATACAATGACTGCATTACTTTGATGCGTAGATGTCTTCGGGTTAGCATTTATTGAATAACCAATATTTGCGACAAAAATAGGGCTTTAGTTTTAATTACAATCAACTAAAAAAGCTTTTTGAATTTGAGAACAAAAGCATTTGATTACCTTTGACACTTAGTCATATGTACCCTAGCGCAAAGGATGAATGAGAGCACTGCAATACCTCAATAAATACCTAAAAAAATACTTCTTAAAACTGCTGTTGGGGATTTTAATCACCATCATTTCAAGGGTTTTTTCCTTATTTGCCCCACGACTGATCGGAGATTCATTAACAGCGGTTGAAAATTATCTGGTGGATCATCAAGGGGACTTGGTCGCCCTCAAGTCTTTGTTACTCAACAATATCTTAATAATTATTGGCGCTACACTGCTCTCGGGGTTCTTTACTTTTTTAATGCGTCAAACCATCATTAATGTATCCCGTTATATTGAATTCGATCTTAAAAACGAAATCTTTTCCCATTACCAAAGATTAACCCAACGCTTTTATAAAAACAACCGTACTGGTGATCTGATGAGCAGAATCAGCGAAGATGTGAGTAAGGTCAGAATGTATGTTGGCCCTGCAATTATGTACAGCATCAATACGGTGACCCTATTTGTTTGTGTCATCACCCTCATGTTCAGCATTGCGCCAAAACTCTCGGTTTATACCCTTATCCCCCTCCCCCTATTGTCATTAACCATCTACAAACTCAGTAGGGTGATCAATGCCAGAAGTACTGTAGTTCAAGAAATGTTATCAAAATTATCCTCTTTTACACAGGAGACATTCAGTGGAATTACTGTCATCAAATCTTATGGTCTTGAGGGCAATACCTACAAAAACTTTGACACTTTGGCACTGGAAGCCAAGGAGAAAAATATGAATTTGGCGAAGGTTCAGGCTTGGTTTTTTCCATTGATGATCCTTTTGATCGGTATGAGCAATTTGATTGTCATATTTATTGGTGGGCAACAATATATGAATGGTGAAATAGAAATCGGCGTTTTGGCAGAGTTTATTATCTACATCAATATGTTGACCTGGCCGGTGGCTGTGGTGGGTTGGGTTACCTCAGTGGTTCAACAAGCCGATGCCTCCCAAAAAAGAATCAATGCCTTTTTAGACGAACCCATAGAGATCAAAGACGGACCTGGTGTAGAAGTTGCTGTTCAAGGAGAAATCACCCTTGAAGACGTTACCTTGGTATATCCCGAAACGAAGATCAAAGCATTGAATAGAGTCAGTTTGAAGGTAGAAAGTGGAAAATCAATCGGCATCATTGGAAAAGTGGGTTCAGGAAAATCCTCTATCCTACAGCTAATCAATCGCCTCTATGATCCTGACAACGGTAAAGTTTTATTAGATGGTCATGACATTCGTGACTTCAAACTAGAAGAATTGAGAAGTCATATTGGAAATGTCCCACAAAATGCGTTTTTGTTTTCGGAGAGCATAGAGGACAATATTCGATTGGGCAAACGAGATGCCTCAGAAGAGGAGATCGTAGAAGCTTCCAAAAAGGCAGCCATCCACAAAAGCATCAAAAAATTCAAACAAGGGTATAAAACTCTTTTGGGTGAAAGAGGATTGACCCTCTCCGGAGGACAAATACAAAGGGTGTCGATTGCAAGGGCATTGATCAAAAATCCTGATGTACTGCTATTCGATGACTGTTTGTCGGCAGTAGATACTGATACTGAAGAAAAAATACTAAAAAATCTCAAAGAATTTAGTCAAGACAAAACCACTATCATTGTCAGTCACCGTATTTCTTCGGTCAAAGACGCCGATCATATTATTGTCTTGGATCACGGTAAAATTATCGAACAGGGAACGCACCAAAAACTACTTGATTTAAAAGGTTCTTATTTCGATCTTTTCAACAAACAACAGAACGAAAAGGAATATTAATTTGTTTTGTTTTAAATTTTTTATGATTTTTGATATAATATCTAAATTAATTTAAACAAAAGTTCAATGTATAATTCAAATGATAAGGATCAGGAAGAGATTTTTTCCAAGGTTCTACGTGCAGGGAGAAGAACTTATTTTTTCGATGTTCGGGAGACCAAGGCCAGTGATTACTACTTGACCATTACGGAAAGTAAAAAGTTCACCAATGATGATGGCACATTCCACTACAAAAAACATAAAATTTATCTGTACAAAGAGGATTTTAGTGACTTCAGTTCAATATTAACGGAAATGGTGGATTTTATCCTCAAGGAAAGAGGAGAAGAAGTCATTAGTGAAAGACATCAAAAAAATTATGATAGGGAGAGAAATCTGGACTCTGCTGAAGTCTCTGGGAACAACTTTACGGATCTAAATTTTGAGGATATATAGTCCGGTTCAATCCTGAGTTTCCAATACCCATTTGTTTTTTAGGCTATAGATTTTAATTAGATTAATAGCCAAATCTGTAATCCTATGGCCAGAACTGAATCCTATATGCTTCCGTTAAACACGAAAGCACCACATTTTTCACTTACCAACGGTATTGACCAAAATCAACTTACTTTGGATCAAGCCAAAGGACCATCGGGTACTTTGGTCATTTTCATGTGCAACCATTGTCCTTATGTATTACATCTGCTCGATAAAATGGTGGAAGTAAGTCATCAGATCAAAGAATGGGGAATCCATACCGTAGCCATTTCCAGTAATGATGTGGACAACTACCCAGATGATCACCCCGAACTGATGCAAGAACTGGCTTTGAAGAAATCATTTGGCTTTCCCTACCTCTACGACCCTACACAAGAGGTGGCTTTGGCCTATGAGGCAGCATGTACTCCAGATTTTTATCTGTTTAATCAAGATTTAAAACTTGTTTACCGCGGTCGATTTGACGAGGCGCGTCCCAAAAATGACCATCCCGTTACGGGAAAAGATTTGATGGATGCATGCCTGAATTTATCAAAAGGCGTGGCACAAGAGACACATCAAATTCCCAGTTTAGGATGTAATATCAAATGGAAAGCGGGCAACGAACCCAAAGGGTTTTCTATCTAAAATCGACCAGCTCCACCTCAAAAATCAGGCTTACGTCGGGAGGAATTACACCTCCAGCTCCACGAGACCCATAAGCCAATTCACTCGGGATTAGAAATTTTGCCGCCGATCCTTTTTTGAGAAGTGCAATACCTTCATCCCATCCTTTGATGACTTGGCCCAACCCCAATGGAAAAGCAATGGGCTCATTGCGTTGGTAGGACGAGTCAAAAACGGTACCGTCGAGTAGCATTCCCCTGTAGTGCACCGAAACGTTTTTTCCTTTTGTAGGATGATCTCCAGAGCCTTCTCGGGTGATTTTGTAGTACAGTCCACTATCCGTTCGATCCATCCCTGAAGTTAATTCCTCCAGTTCTTTTGCAGCGGCTTCTTGAGCGGCTTTGACGCGGGTTTCCTTTTCATTGATAAAAACATCAAAAGCTGAAACAGCATCCCAAGCCACGGCATCTTTACCAACCCGTTCTATGGTAATGTTCTGAATCGTATCGTCTTGAGCAATAGCATCTACTACCTCTTGACCTTCCACCAAATGTCCGAAAACAGTGTGCTTTCCGTCCAACCAAGGGGTGGCACTATGGGTAATAAAAAACTGACTTCCATTAGTACCAGGGCCAGAATTCGCCATTGACAAAGTACCCGAACGGTCGTGCTTGAGCTCTGGATGAAATTCGTCATCAAACTGGTATCCTGGACCACCAACACCGGTGCCTTGAGGGCAACCCCCTTGAATCATAAAATCTGCAATCACACGGTGAAACTTTAGACCGTCATAATATGGCGTTCCTTTGGGACTTACTTTGTTTTCTATTGACCCTTCAACCAAGCCTACAAAATTTCCTACGGTTCCTGGTGTTTTATCAAAAGTCAATTGAACTTTAATATTTCCTTTTTCTGTTTTGAAATGGGCAAAAATTCCCTCCTGCATGATGTGTGTTTTTTAATTTTTGCGAAGATAGTAATAGTTGCTAAAAATGAGGTGATTTGAATTAATTTCCAACATCACTGATAAATTTTAGTCGGAAAAGACGTAACTCTTCATCCTCGTAATCTCCATCAAATTCTTCTGAGGCCAAATGTAAATCGTCAGTGTCTGCCTCCATAAAATACTCGGTCAATTCTTCGATTTGATCCTCATCAAAAAGATCATTAATCCAATAGTCGATATTGAGTTTTGTCCCGGACAAAACGATGGTTTCCATTTCTGTGATCAGTCGAGACATGTTCATTCCCTTAGCAGAGGCTATGTCTTCCAATGATAATTTTCGGTCGATACTTTGTATCAAATACAATTTCAAAGCGGAATTGGCTCCAGTACTTTTGATAAT
>JAACDY010000156.1 GCA_009936675.1 Bacteroidota bacterium | reverse complement strand
GCGACCCTGGACAGATCGATCTCCCTCGTAGGGTAATCTCCGGACTCAAAGAAGCGCTGTTGATTCTCAAAGAAACCCAAGGGATTGGGATCATTACTCTGGATGAAAAAGATGTGATCCGTCATTCCTTGGTCAAAAAAGTCATTGACGCCTATAAACGAATCGAACATCATAATTAATGCCATTGATCAATACCCTTACCCATTGCGATTTTGATTTTCCTGGTCAGTTGTCCCACTATAACGGTAAGGTCAGGGAGGTTTACGAACTAGAAAACAATTTGCTGGTCATGGTGGCCTCCGACCGCCTCTCGGCCTTTGATGTGGTCATGCCCAAGGGAATTCCTTACAAGGGACAGATTCTTAACCAGATTGCTACCCAAATGATGGCCGCCACAGCTGACATCGTCCCTAACTGGCTCACCGCCACACCCGACCCCAATGTGGCCATAGGACTACGCTGTGAACCTTTTAAGGTGGAAATGGTCATCAGAGGTTATCTCTCTGGTCATGCTGCGAGGGAATACAAGGCGGGAAAAAGAACACTTTGTGGCGTAGAAATGCCCGAAGGAATGATCGAAAACGATGCTTTTCCTAGCCCCATCATCACCCCAGCCACCAAAGCCGAGGAAGGACACGATGAGGACATTTCCCGAGAAGAGATTATCGCTCAGGGCATAGTGAGTGAAGCCGATTATCTCCAATTGGAACAATACACCCGAGCACTGTTCCAAAGGGGAACAGAGATCGCCAATACCCGCGATCTGATTTTGGTGGATACCAAATACGAATTCGGGAAAACCGCCCAGGGGAAAATCGTATTGATCGATGAAATCCATACTCCCGACTCTTCTCGTTATTTCTACGCCCAAGGCTATGCCGAACGCCAGGCAAAAGGAGAAGCGCAAAAACAACTGTCCAAAGAATTTGTCCGACAGTGGCTCATTGCCAACGGTTTTCAAGGACTGGAAGGGCAGGAGGTTCCTCCCATGTCCGATGATTATATCACTTCTGTTTCCGAACGTTATATCGAATTGTACGAAAACATCACCGGCGAAAAATTTATCAAAGCCGACACCACCGATATTGCTCAAAGGATTGAGGATAATGTTTTGGGGTATTTGAGGGGCGTTTGATATTGTATGCAATAACAAATCTCTGATGCCACCATTGACCTCGGCTAGTGGGGTTTGTAAGTTTGAGAAATCACCTTTCTAAAATGTCATCCCTGCCGTTAGCTGTACCCCAAGATCAAATGAATAAATCTTTGAAGTAAAAAACTTCTCAAAAACACTTAAACCCAAAACCAACCCAAACTTTGATCTTGGTATAAATAGTAGCCCTTGGGATGTTTCAAGACCAACCAGAAATTGTTTTTTTTTTCATTAGAATATTCAACGAGTTTCTCGTTTCCCAGTCCCACACTTACCATTCCATTGAGATAAATATTATTTTTGAAATGTTTAAAACCATTTCTCCCTATGGATAAATACATCGAACTATATGATTTATAACCTGATTCTAAGAATACCTCTTTTTTTATTTCAGACTGTTCAAAACCCAGTGCCCATGGAAAAATCCACTCATTTGCAGGTTTTTTTCTGTTTTTATTTGAATAGGTATGTATTTTAACAGCTTCAGAATTTATTCCATATGACTTAGTCACTAGAAGTAAATTTTTCCAATGCTGAAACTGTCTATTTTGATTTTGTTGAGATAATAAAGAAGTGGAACAGAAAAGTAGTAGGATTAACAATTGATGTTTCATGATTATGCGTTTTAAGGAATGAAAAGGAGGATTTTCATATGTTTTATTTTAAAACCACAGAACGCAAACAATTTTTTGAGTAGTCCTTTCTGGGGGTATTTTAAACTTTACTATGGATTGTTCCACCTAACGAAATATTTGACTTATGAACATCAATTTAGTGATATCAAAAATGATTCAACAATCAAGTTAACTTATTAGGGTTGTTCTATGAGATCATAAGCTATTTTGGTTATAAGCAAAAAGTCAGAAAAATCTGACATATCACAATGAAATAAGACAAAGGACTCGATTCGATGGATCGAATTAGTAAATAAAAATATAATAGTATAAAACATCACGGGCGAAAAATTTGTTAAAGACGACACCACCGATATTGCTCAAAGGAGTGAGGATAATGTTTTGGAGTATTTGAGGGGCTTATAAACCCATTTAAATATTGTGATATAGTTCCTTAGTCATTATTGAAAAGGTGG
>JAACDY010000155.1 GCA_009936675.1 Bacteroidota bacterium | reverse complement strand
GAAATTTGCGAAGCTTGCTTCCCTTTTTTTCCTTCTTCTTCTACATATTCAACTTTATCACCCTCTTGGAGTGTTAGCCCATCAAGGGCAGAAACGTGAACGAAAACATCTTCTGAAGTTTCGTCATTGGTAATGAATCCATAACCTTTGGATCCATTAAAGAATTTAACTGTACCAGTCATATTTTAATTTAAAAATTTCGTGCAAGTTACACTTTATTAGGTGGCTAAGCTCTATTGGATCATTTTTTTTGATCTAAATCCCTAAGTTTTTCCAAATTCTCTTTGGATAGGGTGTAGTCTTGTAGCCTTTTTCCTTTCCATCGGTGAACCAAAAAAATGGGCATAAATATGAAAGCTGCCATCAAAACTGTGAATCCAATGATCCTATTTCCTAACAATGTATTGCCTGTAGAATTGACATAAAGTCCATAGCTCAGGCTGATGAGTATTCCTAAAAAAAGTATTCTGAGTAGATATTTCATTCGATTGGACCTAATTTATTTTAGGAATTTTCCTTTATGAAGGGTTTTTGGTCAGCGTTTTAAGGTATAATTCTTCTAATTGTTCGGAGGTCAATGCAGCAGGTGCATCGATCATCACATCTCTTCCACTGTTATTTTTTGGAAAAGCGATAAAATCCCTTATGGTCTCACTTCCTCCCAAAATAGCCACCAATCGATCCAGTCCCAAGGCAATACCACCGTGGGGGGGAGCACCGTATTGGAAGGCATCCATCAAAAAGCCAAATTGTTCTTTAGCTTCCTCTTCTGAGAATCCCAACAGATCAAACATTTTTTCTTGGAGGCTTGTGTCGTGAATTCGGATGGAACCCCCTCCAATTTCATTCCCATTCAATACCAAGTCATAGGCATTTGCCTTTGCTTTGGCGGGATCGCTATCGAGCAGACCCAGATCTTCTTTTTTGGGAGCAGTAAAGGGATGGTGCATGGCGTGATAGCGTTGGCTGTCTTCATCCCATTCCAATAGGGGAAAGTCGGTTACCCACAGTGCGGCAAACTCATGGGCTTTCCTCAGTCCCATTTGCTCGGCAATTTCCATCCGCAGTGCACTGAGTTGGGTTCGGGTTGCGTGGGCAGCTCCGGCCATTACAAAGATCAAATCTCCGGCTTGGGCTCCTGTGGCTTCCGCCCATTGGGTTAGATCATCGCCCCCAAAGAATTTATCGACAGTGGATTTATAGCTCCCATCTTCGTTGCATTTTACCCATACCAGCCCTTTGGCCCCGATTTGGGGTCGCTTGACCCATTCGATCCAAGCATCGATTTCTTTTCGGCTCATGCTGGCACCGCCCGGCACCGCAATGCCTACAACCAGTTCTTGACTGTCAAACACATTAAAGCCCTTGTTTTGCGCCAATGCGTTCAGTTCACCAAAGGTCATCCCAAAACGTATGTCGGGCTTGTCATTGCCGTATTGTTGCATGGCTTCTGCAAACGTCATACGGGGAAAGGCACCCAATTCCACCCCTTTGATTTCTTTTAGAAGATGTTGAATCATGGCCTCAAATTGCACCAATACATCCTCCTGTTCGACAAATGTCATTTCACAATCGATCTGTGTAAACTCCGGTTGTCGGTCGGCTCTTAGGTCTTCATCTCTAAAGCATTTTACAATTTGGAAATACTTGTCAAACCCTGCAATCATCAGCAGTTGCTTAAAAGTCTGTGGAGACTGAGGAAGAGCATAAAATTGCCCACTGTTCATTCTAGAAGGCACCACAAAATCGCGTGCTCCTTCGGGGGTCGATTTGATCAAATAGGGGGTTTCAACATCGATAAAATCGGCTTGGGATAAAAAATTCCTAACCGCCATAGTCACCTTATGTCTAAAGATGAGGTTTTCTCTTACTGGGGCTCGCCTCAAATCCAAATAGCGGTACTGCATGCGCAATTCGTCTCCACCATCTGTTTCGTTTTCAATGGTAAATGGCGGTGTTTTGGCGGCGTTTAATACCCTTAATTCTGCTACCAGTATTTCGATTCCTCCAGTACTCATGTTGGGATTTTTGGATTCCCGCTCAATGACTTTTCCTTTAATTTGGATCACATCTTCACGTCCCAACTCCAATGATTTTTTAAAAACCGCTTCTGGACTGCGTTCCTCGTCAAAAACCAATTGTGTAATTCCGTAACGATCTCTTATATCTACCCAAACGATAAAGCCTTTATTTCTTACTTTTTGCACCCATCCTGAGAGGGTAACTTCCTCATTGGAATGCTTTTCATTCAGTGCGCCGCAGTGGTGGGTTCTCAACATTTTATTTGAATTAGTTGCAAAGGTAGTAAGAAGCTTTTCTCCAGACCAAAAATTATTTTTTAAATAGCTTGTGCCATTTCAGTTTGATCTGGTAAGTGATCAGAAAGGTGGCGGGTACAATGATCAGGGTAAGGAAAGTCGCAAAACTCAATCCAAAGATTACCGTCTTGGCCAAGGGTCCCCAAAAAATGACATTGTCACCTCCTATAAAGACCTTGGGGTTCCATTCCGAAAATAAGGAGAAAAAGTCGATGTTC
Source organism: Bacteroidota bacterium (assembly GCA_009936675.1). Lineage (GTDB taxonomy): Bacteria > Bacteroidota > Bacteroidia > Flavobacteriales > Flavobacteriaceae > UBA8316. Next base: position 5,615 of record JAACDY010000155.1, on the reverse strand, counting down.
AGACCAATGGCCAAAGGAATCAATCCCAATATGGTGGTGACGGCTGTGAGGATTACGGGGCGCAACCTCGCAGTTCCTCCTTCGATGATGGCCTCAACGGCTTCCGCTTTGGGCAACATGCTTTCTTCGGGTAGTTCCATGGCCACCTTTTTGCGGTCGATCAATAGCTGTGTATAATCCAAAAGCACCACACCGTTGTTCACTACAATCCCCGACAGGGAGATGATCCCCATCATGGTCATCAATATAACAAAAGGCATCTGGAAAATTGTAATCCCCAAAAATACCCCAGTAAAACTCAAGAAAATAGAAATTAGTATAATGATGGGTTTGGAAATGGAATTGAATTGGAAAACCAACAACAACATGATCAAGGCCAAGGCAGCGAGAAGCGCATTGGACAAAAAGGCCATATTTTTGTCTTGTTCCTCGATTTCTCCGGTGAATTTGAATTCAACTCCAAAATCAAGAGGGTAGTTCAGTAAAGCGGCTTTTACATTGGCCACTACCTCGTTGGCGTTATAGCCCGCCAATACGTCGGAATACAAAGTAACCAGCCGAATGGATTTGCGGTGTTTTATGGCACTGTAGGAGGAGGAGTTTTGGGTTTTGACCAAGGCTGCAATGGGAATCTCTTTAATTTTCCCAGAGGATTGATCCCTAAAGGTTACGAATTGGTTGAACAAAGCATTGGGATCGTATCGGTACTGCTCTTGAAAACGCACATTGATTTCATAGTCTTCACCGTCTTTTTTATAAACCCCTGCTTTGGCACCAAAAATAGAATTTCTCAATTGGGAGCCAATCATGCCTGCAGAAACCCCCAATTCCCCTGCTTTTGTCCGATCGATGATCAGCTGGGTTCCCGGTTTGTTTTTGTTGACATCTATTTTGAGTTCCTCTACTCCAGGTATATTTTCCGTATTGAGAAAGTCCTTCATCTCTTGGGCAGTAAGAATAAGTTTTTCATAATCCCTTCCCGAAATCTCTATATTTACAGGATAACCCACTGGTGGGCCATTGGCATCTTTTTCAACAGAAACAGATACTCCGGGATACCTCCCGTTGAGGAATTGTTGAATTTCACTCCGCAGGCTTTCACTGGACAGCCCATTCCGGAATTTAAATTCCCGCATGGTAAGGGATATTTTGGCTTTGTGAGGCATTTCGTTGGTTACCCCACCGTCTATTTCGGGATTTCCGGCCCCAGCACCCACTTGCGCCACTGCATCTTCCACCAAATAGTTGTAATCGCCATTGCGGTATTTTTCTTGATTGATGATGGAAAAAATATCGGCTTCAATTTTTTGAGTAATGGCGTTGGTTTTGTCGATATCTGTTCCTTCGGGATATTCTATATAGGTGAGAATCTGAAGGGGTTGATTTTCTGGGAAAAACTCCACCTTGGGGGGAAAAATCCCCATCAATACAAAAGAAGAAATCAACAGTACGAATGTTCCAATCAAAAAGGCGATGGGACGAAAACCTTTGAGTGCCATGGACAAAAAGGATCGGTAGCCTTTTTCCATCCTCGGTAAAAAGTTATTTTGAAAAACAGAGGCCGATCCTTTGAGGAAATATTTGTAAGCCCAAAAAAGTAAGGTGATAACAATCATTAGAGTACCCAATCCCCTAAAAAATCCTTGGTTGAATACCAAAATCAAGCCCAGACCACCGAGAATTAGTGTTAATCTCAACAGTCCTTTTAGAGAAATTTCTCTTTCGTTAATTTCCATAAAACGGGAAACCAACATGGAGTTGAAAAACAAGGCCACAATCAGTGAAGAACCCAATACGACAGAGAGGGTGATGGGGAAATAAATCATAAATTCTCCCATCAATCCCGGCCAAGCACCCAAGGGAACAAAGGCCGCAATGGTGGTGGCGGTTGAAACAATGATGGGGTAGGCAATTTCTCCAATCCCAACTTTGGCCGCTTGGATGCGACTCATACCTTCTTTTTCCATCAGACGATAGACATTCTCGACTACAACGATCCCATTGTCCACCAGCATTCCCAGTCCCATTACCAAACCGAAAAGCACCATCGTATTCATGGTATAGCCCAATAAGGAGAGAATCATAAAGGACATAAACATGGACATGGGTATAGCAAAGCCCACAAAAAGTGAATTTCTAAAGCCCAAAAAGAACATCAATACGGTGACCACCAGCAATACCCCAAAGATGATGTTGTTGACCAAATCACTGACTTGGTTGAGGGTTACGGTAGATTGATCATTGGAAATGGTCAGTTTGATGCTTTTGGGAAAAACATTTTCCCCAATGTCATCGATCAAGGCTTGTATTTTTTGGGAAGCTTGGATCAGGTTTTTCCCTCCTCGTTTTTTGACATCAAGCAAAACTACCTTTTCACCAAAAGACCGAGCATAGGAGGAAATGTCTTTCTCCTTAAAACTCACTTTGGCGATATCTCCCAAATAGGTGGCTGCTTTTTCACTTTTGATGACAAAGTTTTTGAGTTCTTCGGGATCGGAAATTTCCCCAACGATTCTCAAACTTCTTCTTTGCCCACCGGCAATGATATTCCCCGCAGAAATGGTGGTGTTTTCTCCTCCTATGGCGTTGAGGATGTCGTTAAAACTGATTTTGGCGGCGGTCATTTTGTAAATATCCACAGCGATCTCCACTTCAAAAGCTTGTATGCCCCTCACATCGGCCGATTTGACCTCGGGAATTTGTTCAATTTTTTCTTCGAGATAGCCGGCAAAATCTTTCATCTGTTCGATGGGATAATCGCCCACCATACTGATGCTCAAAATGGGCATCAATTCGGAAAAATCCATTTCAAACACAGAGGGTTCGACTTTGGCATTGTTGAAGGTGGGCCAATCGGCACCCGATACGACCCCGTCCACCAAATCTTTTGTTTTTTGTTTGGCCAAGTCCAGGGGTATATTTTCGTCAAACTCCAATTGGATGACGGCAAAATCTTCTTCTGAAGTGGAGGTAATATCCACCAGGTTCGATACTCCTTTGAGGGCGTCCTCCAGTGGGTCAACAATCAATCGTTCAATGTCTTCAGCCGTATTTCCAGGGAATACTGCCGAGACAAATATTCGTGTGTCATTGATCTCTGGGAAACTTTCACGAGGCATGACATTATAGGATCGTATTCCCAAAAAGAAAAAGATGGCCATGATGACATAGATGACGGTTTTATGGTCAATGGCCCAACTGGATAAAGGAAATTCTTTGAGTAGTTTTTTCATTTTTTTCGATCCAATTATTGAATGTTTTTGACCCGTTGATTGTTTTCAACGATGGTTGCTCCTTCGTCTACCAATAGGTCGCCCGCTTGAAGACCTTCCAATACTTCTATCTTGTCCGAACTCTTTTTACCCAATTGAACAAAAATCTGTTGGGTACGATACACCTGATCTTTGCCGTCGGGTTTTAATTTGAAAATATATTTTTTACCGAGGGCATTTTCTTTGACGATTCTCAGAGGAATCATCAGTGCCTGAGGGTTGCTGTAATCGTTAATTTTCAACTTACAACTCAAATTGGGTTTGATCATTTCATCAGGGTTGGGTAGGGGGGTTTCCACCCTAAAACTCCGGTTATTGGGGTTGATAAAGTTCCCGGTCTGACGGATGGTGGTGGAGTATTCTCTATCCAACATGGGTATGCTCACCTTTGCCGAAGTTCCTTTTTTGACCTCTCTGAGGTAGCGTTCTGGCACACTTGCTTCTGTGTACATTTGCTGGAGATTGACAATCCTCATTACAGGGGTTTGTCCCGGTAACAAATTGGCACCGGTATTGGCTACAATTTCGTCTATGGTTCCCGAAAAAGGAGCCAAAATTTGAGTCCGTTGTAATTGTTTTTTTAGTTGTGCAATCGATTTTAATTGACTTTCGTAGTTTGCTTTGGTCTGGAGCAACTGCATCTCGGAACCTATGTTTTGATCCCACAGCCTCTGCGTTCGCTCATATGTTGTTTTTGACAGCTTGGCCTGAATCTCCAATTGTTCCAACTGGTTTTTAAGCCCTGCATCGTCAATCTGAGCGAGGAGTTTTCCTTTTTTGACTTTTTGGCCTTCTGCTACATAAACCCTTTTGAGTGTGCCGTTGTATTCAGGATAAAGCAACACATTTTGTCGGGTTTTGATGTTGGCTTGAATGTCTATATAATGTTCAAAATTTTCCGGTTTTACCTCGAACATGGAAATCAATGCCAACTTTTCGGAGGGATCCAAATCTGAGATGGCGGTATTGATTTGGTTCAATTCCAACTTTAAGGCATTGAGGCTTTTTAATTTTTTTTCTTTTTGTGTCTTTAGACCCTTGAGATTTTTTGAAGCAATCAGATCTTGGGTCGATGCTGCTTGATCTCCTGAGCAAGCAAGAAAAATAGAAGTCAAACAAAGGGAATAGATGATTTTTTTCATGGTTTAGTTCGTATTAGATTGATTAAGTAGGGTTTCCAACGCTAATTTATTGGTGATTACCTTTTGGATGGCAGCAACAAAATTACTCTGAGCGGTGTAGAGGTGAAGTTGAGCCATTCTGAGTTCAAAACTTTGAACCATCCCTTCAAAGAATTTGGTTTGATTTTTTTGTTCTATGCTTTCGGCCAACCTCAGGTTTTCTTTTTCGGTATAATAATTGTCAATGGACAATTGGTAGTCGTTCATGACTGCGTTTACTTCGATTCTTATTTTGGCCTGTGTTTCTTCCAACTGAGTTTTGGCCTGATCCAGACTGATTTTTGCTTTTTGGGTACTGGCATTTCGACCCAAAGAACTGAAAATAGGAATTTTAACATTCAAGCCCAGCAGTGAAGAACCATACCATTTTTGATCGCTATCCGCAAAAGTGAAATCGTTACTGTTTCCCGTATAAGTGCGATTGATAAAAGCATTCACTTTGGGCAGTGCTTTGGATTTTTCCAATTTCAACAACAGGGCTTCCGCTTTTACATTGTTGTCGGCAATTCTGATGTCGATATTGTTTTGAATGTCATCGGGATTGGGTAAGGTGACAAAGTAGAGGTCTTCATTAAAGATATCATCCAATTCGTCTGCCAATTTTAAGGGTCTGTCGATGGGGTACCCAATTACAAACTTCAGCATATCCTCTTCGATCCGCAGTAAGTTATTTGCGTATTTGAGTCGGCTGTTGGTTTGAGCTAAAGACAATTGAATCTGCTCTACACTTTCTTCTTCTTCAAAACCATTTTTGAAAAGTTGATGGATTTCTTCAAAATTTTCTTCCAACGAAGCCTTGTTTTTTTTCAAAAAAAGAATGTTGTATTTGGCCAACAGTGCGTTGGAGTAGAGGTTCGTTATCAGTTTTTTTATTTCCAAATGGGTTTTTTCAAAAAGGTTTTCCGAAATGGAGAGGTAAACCCTTGAGGCCTCCAGACCCACCAAATACGATCCGTCAAAGACGAGCTGTTCCACTTTCAAAGAACCGATCATATTTTGCTCCGTTCCAAAGGTAAGTTCGGAAAACTCGCCAGGATTTCCACCAAAAAACTCAGCAGGAACCAGTGAAACTGGCATTTCCAAAAAGTTCTGATAATTCACCTCAGAGCTGATTTGTGGAAGACCCAAAGCAATGGTTTTCCAACGGTCTTTTTTGGCTGTT
>JAACDY010000018.1 GCA_009936675.1 Bacteroidota bacterium | reverse complement strand
CAAAGAAGAAGAAACAACAATAATAGATAGGTAAAATGTTACAACCTAAAAGAACCAAATTCCGAAAAGCGCAAAAAGGGCGCATGAAGGGGATTTCCCAAAGAGGTAGCCAGCTGTCCAACGGTATGTTTGGTATCAAATCTTTGGATTCAAAATTCATTACCTCCCGACAAATCGAAGCGGCAAGGATTGCTGCTACCCGATACATGAAGAGAGAGGGTCAATTGTGGATCAAAATTTTTCCAGACAAGCCCATTACGAAAAAGCCTTTGGAAGTAAGGATGGGTAAAGGAAAAGGAGCTCCTGAATATTTTGTTGCCGTGGTTAAGCCTGGTCGTATTATGTTCGAGATTGCAGGTGTCCCATTGGATGTCGCTAAAGAAGCTTTGAGATTGGCTGCCCAAAAATTACCCGTTAAAACGAAGTTTATCATTGCTAGAGATTTTCAAGCTTAATTTTATAAGAAAATGAAAAATTCAGAAATCGAAAAATTATCCCTTGAGGACTTGCAAGACAAGCTGGTAGAGTTTCAAAAGCAACTGTCTGATTTAAAAATGAATCATGCCGTTAGCCCACTCGAAAATCCGTTGCAGATCAAAACGGTCAGAAAAACAGTAGCCCGATTATTGACAGCCATCAATGCCAAGCAAAACGAAATTATCGCCTGAGGACATGGAAAATAGAAATTTAAGAAAAGAACGAATTGGTATTGTGACCAGCAATAAAATGGAAAAATCCATCGTTGTATCAGAGGTCAAAAGGGTCAAGCACCCCATGTATGGAAAATTCGTTTTAAAAACCAAAAAATATGTCGCACATGACGATCTTAATGATTGTAACATTGGCGACACCGTAAAGATCATGGAGACCCGTCCTTTGAGTAAATCAAAATGCTGGCGATTGGTCGAAATAATAGAAAGAGCTAAATAATCATGTTACAACAAGAATCTAGATTAAAAGTAGCTGACAATACCGGAGCCAAAGAAGTATTGGCCATCAGGGTATTGGGAGGAACCAAAAGACGATATGCTTCAATTGGAGACAAGATCGTAGTATCTGTCAAAGAAGCCTCTCCTTCAGGAACGGTCAAAAAAGGACAAGTTTCTCAGGCGGTTGTCGTACGAACAACCAAGGAGGTACGTCGTGCCGATGGCTCCTACATCCGTTTTGATGACAATGCTTGTGTATTGTTGAATCCTACGGGAGAGATGAGAGGAACACGTGTATTTGGACCTGTGGCCAGAGAGCTTCGCGACAAGCAATTTATGAAAATCGTATCATTAGCACCAGAGGTGCTTTAAACCATAATCATGGGTAAGATAAAAATTAAAAGAGACGATAAGGTACTGGTTATTGCTGGGGAACACAAAGGTTCTGAAGGCAAGGTGATCAAGGTGATGCGCGACCAAAACAAAGCCATCATCGAGGGTGTTAATATGATCAAAAAACACGCCAAGCCCAGTGCACAAAATCCACAAGGAGGAATTGTTGAAAAAGAAGCTCCGATCCATATTTCTAATCTTTCTTTGACTACGGCCGAGGGTGAAGCCACTCGTGTTGGGTACAGAGTAGAAGATGGGAACAAGGTTCGTTTTGCTAAAAAAAATAATGAAGTAGTGTAATGAGTTATCAAGCAAGACTTAAGAAAGAATTTAACGACCGCATTGTTGCTGTGTTGAAAGAAGAATTTGGGTATGTCAATGTAATGCAAGTTCCCAAACTTCAAAAAATTGTCATCAGTCGTGGAGTAGGGGCTGCTGTGGCCGACAAGAAATTGATCGACTACGCATTGGATGAACTGACGGGAATTTCCGGTCAGAAAGCCATCTCTACCATTTCCAAAAAAGACGTTGCTGCCTTTAAGTTGCGTAAAGGAATGCCCATTGGTGCCAAGGTAACCCTCAGGGGAGAGCGTATGTATGAATTTTTAGACCGATTGGTTACTACTGCGCTACCTAGGGTAAGAGATTTTCAAGGAGTGAAAGCCAATGGCTTTGACGGAAGAGGAAATTATAATTTGGGGATTACAGAACAAATCATTTTCCCCGAAATTGATATAGACAAGGTTAATAAAATTTCAGGAATGGACATTTCTTTTGTTACATCTGCCAAAACAGATAAGGAAGCAAAGTCATTGTTGAGCGAATTGGGATTGCCCTTTAAAAAGAGTTAGTTATGGCCAAAGAATCAATGAAAGCTCGTGAGAGAAAAAGAGCGAAAACAGTTGCCAAGTATGCTGCAAAAAGAAAAGCCCTAAAAGAAGCTGGGGATTACGAAGCTTTACAAAAATTGCCGCGCAACGCTTCTCCAGTTAGAATGCACAACCGTTGTAAACTCACCGGTCGTCCAAAGGGATACATTCGTCAGTTTGGTGTCTCAAGGGTAACCTTCCGAGAAATGGCCAATAAGGGATTAATTCCAGGTGTAACAAAAGCAAGCTGGTAATTCAATAATAAAAAGATATGTTTACAGATCCTATTGCAGATTATTTGACCCGAATCAGAAATGCCAACTCCGCCGGACATATGGTGGTTGACATTCCTGCGTCAAAATTAAAAAAAGAGATCACCAAAATATTGTACGATCAAGGTTTCATCTTGAGTTATAAGTTTGAAGAAACAGATAACCACCAAGGGAATATCAAAATTGCTCTCAAGTATGACAATATTACCAAAGAGCCTGTGATCAAAAAAATACAAAGAATCAGTACCCCCGGTTTGCGAAAGTATACTTCGGCAAACAGCTACCCTAGAATTTTGAATGGGTTAGGGATTTCAATTGTCTCTACCTCCAAGGGAGTGATGACTGGAAAGCAAGCTTCGCATGAGCACGTTGGGGGAGAATTACTTTGTTACGTTTATTAAAAAGCAGTAAAAAGAATAAAAATGTCTAGAACAGGTAACAATCCCATTAGTATCCCCGAAGGAGTCAACATCGATATCCAATCGGATAAAATTGTTGTAAAGGGAAAAATGGGAGAATTGATTCAAAATTACAGTGATGTAACTTTTGAGCTGGACGATAATACCTTAATCGTAAAACGTCCTTCCGACTCCAAAGACCACCGTGCAAAACACGGTCTTTATCGTGCTTTGGTCAATAATATGGTTGAAGGCGTTTCCAAAGGTTTTACCAAGGAATTAGAATTGGTAGGAGTAGGGTACCGTGCGAGTAATCAAGGTCAAAAATTGGATTTGGCACTGGGTTTTTCTCACAATATTCTATTTGATATTGCTCCTGAGGTGAAGGTAGAGACGGTATCCGAAAAGGGAAAGAATCCAATTGTCAAACTCAGTTCTCACGACAAGCAATTGTTGGGTTATGTGGCAGCGAAAATTAGATCATTCAGAAAGCCTGAGCCATACAAAGGAAAAGGAGTGAAGTTTGTAGGAGAACAAATTAGAAGAAAAGCAGGTAAATCTGCATAATCAAATCGATATGGGATTAACAAAATCAGCCAGAAGAAATAGAATCCATTT
>JAACDY010000017.1 GCA_009936675.1 Bacteroidota bacterium | reverse complement strand
GTTACAATCGCACCAAGACTTGATGCTGTACCGATAGCCGATAAACCAGCTACTCCTGCACCAATAATTAAGATCTTTGCAGGAGGTATTTTACCTGCTGCAGTTATTTGTCCTCCAAAAAATCTCCCAAAATTGTGAGCAGCTTCTATTACAGCTCTTGAACCTGCAATGTTAGCCATAGAAGATAAGGCGTCCATTTTTTGTGCGCGAGAGATTCTTGGAACAGAATCCATTGAAAGAACGTTTATCTTGTCTTTGGAGCAGGATTGCAATAAGTCTGAATTAACTGCGGGACTAAAAAAAGATATCAGAGTCTTGTTATTATCAAGTTTACTGACTTCATCATTATTTGGTTTATTAATCTTTAAAATGATGTCTGAGGTCCAAACGCTACTAGCATCTGTTACCTCTGCTCCAGCTTCAATATACTGAGAATCATAGAAGTTGGCATCTAGACCTAGTCCTTTTTCTACTCTAACGGTATGGCCAAATCTTGGTTGTTGTCATCGTAGGGCAAACGCTTGAACAAGGGGAAGTTGTCGGATTGGCTGAAGTGGACGTTGAACCTTAAAGACAAGCCCGACCCAGGATAGGCGTTGAATCCTAAATCACCATAATGATTTACCTCAGTTGCTTTGATGGCCAGTGTTGGGGCCACATAGGGATTTTCAAGCGAGAAGGAGGTGAAGCTATTGAGGTCATAGCCTCCGTGATAATTTAAGAAAGGAACCAATTTCCCATTGCCAGATTTATAAGAAATTTCTGCTTTGGGGTAAACAAAAAATGTGGGATCGCTCTCTTCGGCATCCCCAAAAGGATAGACTCCTTGGGCACCCAATCTGAGTTTTAATTTTTTCCCTACATTCAAAAACTGAAGTTCCAGTCGTCCCATTCCTTTACTATAACTCAAAGCCTCCTCATCGTAATAGCCTCTTACAAATTTGGTGTTGACCAGTTCAACATGGGGAGTCAATTCCAAATATTGATTGAAAAAAGGAATCCTCATTTGGGTATTGATTTTGACAATGTGTTCTGAACTGTCAAATGAGTCGGTGGTAATGTGGGTATTAAAATTAACCTTATCAAATAGACCGTCATACCACTGCCAACGGGAGCGAATAGAAAGGTAATTGAGGTTTTGAGAAGAGTCAATTACATCGGGTCTAAAAGACGATATATTGACCCAATCCAAATCATCATAGAGTCCAAAAAAGTTGTGCCCTTGTCGGTCAAAACGCAAATCCGAATCTACCCGCATATTGTTCTGTTTGTATTGATGCAACAAATCAAAAGAAGTTCTTTTTTGATCACTGTTGAGGAGGGTTTTATCGATGGATCCCAATTTGTTATGGAAAAATTCCAAGCCAATCGATTGCATCCTGTCCAAAGGCACCATGGTGGAAAAATTAAATTGAAGGGAAGATTGATTTCCTATCCCACCCATGACATAAGAGTTGTGATGAAAAGAACTTTCCCGGCGTTGCAGTTTGAGAGGAGATGCTTTGTTGGGAATGAATGTGGAGACTACGGGTACAGGTTCAAAGGTATAATCTACCTTTATTTTTTTTTGAACCAATGAATCGTCAATTTCGGGATTGGTTCTAATTTTAAAAACACTTTTAAGGCTGGGGTTATAGGATCTGACGACAGTAACCTCTTGAGTACCCAAGTCATCAGTTTCTTCCTCCTGAGCTACAGCAACAATAGGAAGGGACAGCAAAAGGCAAACTGCGATAAAAATTTTATTGTACTTCATTGTAATCGTTGGGTTGGGATAAAGTAGCATTTTGCTCAGACTGTTTTTCTTTGATTTGGTTCAGTAGGGTTTCTCCCGCTTTTGATATTTCGGGAAACTGCTTGTAATTTTCGATTAAGGATTCCAAGATGTAAGTAGCTTGAAAAGCGTCTTTGACGGCATAAAAGTTTTTGGCCATCAGCAATAAACTTTTGGCGGCCCAGTAGGGTTGACTGCTGAATTTTTGGGACAAGAGCGCGATGACCTCATTGGACTTCTCAAAGTTTTTGTTCTTGTGGTTTTGATGGGCTCTAAAGTAATAGGCTTCTGCAGCGAGCTTGTCAATTGGTGCTTTTTCCAATACCTTAAAAGCCGATTGCGCCTTGAGAGAGTCTCCCAAAGCTATGGAAGTTTGTGCCAGTATTTCATAGGCATCCCACTTCACTTTCACTTCAATATTTTTCAATTTCAATACGGCTTCAGCCTTTTTTAGTGCATTCTCAAATTCTTGAGATTCATAATAGGAGCGCATCAAGTTGAACATCG
>JAACDY010000154.1 GCA_009936675.1 Bacteroidota bacterium | reverse complement strand
TTTATGCAAAACTACTTAAAAAAAGCATCTGTGTCGGATCAAAAAAATCCATTTATCCCAATAAATATTCATCGATTAAGAAAAATAAATGAGTAAAAAACAAATTTCATCTGCTCTCATCTCTGTTTTTGACAAAACAGGTTTGGCCCCCATCATTCATCAACTAAGCTCTCAAGGGGTTACCTTTTACTCCACGGGTGGTACGGAAAAATATATTTGCGATTTGGGCTACGATGTAGTTGCAGTAGAAGATGTAACGGGATACCCATCCATTTTGGGTGGACGGGTAAAAACATTACACCCCAAGGTATTTGGGGGAATTTTGAACCGTCAGGAAGTTTCGGATGATCAAACTGCTTTGGAGGAATTTGAAATCCCACAAATCGATTTAGTGATCGTTGATTTATATCCATTTGAAGATACTGTTGCTGCAGGTGGAAGTGAACAAGAAATTGTCGAAAAAATAGATATAGGAGGAATTGCCCTCATAAGAGCTGCCGCAAAAAATTTTAAGGACACCTTTTGCGTATCTGACAAAAACGATTACAAAGATTTTCTGGATATTCTCATCCAATCTAATGGTGCTCCTGACATAGATCAAAGAAAAAGGTATTCCGTCAAGGCTTTTCAAACCTCTTCTCATTACGACGCTGCCATTTTTAACCATTTCAACCAAGAGGAGGAAGTATTAAAGTTGAGTGTAAAGGATGCCAAAACCCTTCGCTATGGAGAAAACCCTCATCAAAAAGGCCATTTTTTTGGTCCATTATCCGACCTTTTGGAGCAAATTCATGGGAAAGAAATTTCTTACAACAACCTTTTAGACATCGATGCAGCAGTAAATCTCATGCTCGAATTTTATGACGGTAATTGCAGCTTTGCCATTCTTAAACACAATAATGCCTGTGGATTTGCTACCCGCTCCACCCTCAAAGAAGCCTATGTCGATGCACTTGCTGGAGATCCTGTGTCTGCATTTGGAGGAGTATTGATTACCAATAAAACCATTGACTTGGATACGGCCAACGAAATCCACAGCCTGTTTTGCGAAGTGGTAATTGCTCCCCATTACCAAGAAGATGCCTTGGAGCTTTTGAAAGGAAAAAAGAACAGAATATTATTGGTTCAAAAAGACACCCCACTGCCCTCCACCACCTATAGAAGCTGCCTCAACGGCATACTGGTTCAGGACAGAGATTCCAAAACAGATATTACAGAGGAACTGGAATTTATCACTGACAACAAACCCAATTCGCAACAGATCGAGGATTTGATATTTGCCTCTAAAATTTGTAAACACACCAAATCAAATACCATTGTATTGGCGAAAAATGGTCAACTACTTGCCTCTGGGACGGGGCAAACTTCGAGAGTAGACGCATTAAATCATGCCATTGAAAAAGCCAAACACTTCAATTTTGATCTGAATGGTGCCGTAATGGCAAGTGACGCTTTCTTTCCATTCCCTGATTGTGTGGAGATCGCTCACAAAGCTGGAGTCAACAGTATCCTACAGCCGGGAGGGTCTATCAAAGACCAACTTTCCATCGATTATTGCAACCAAAATAATTTGTCAATGGTCTTTACGGGTACACGTCATTTCAAACATTAATTTTCATAACTTTATTGCGAATAAAACTAACAAGTTATGGGTCTCCTAATCGAGGAAATCGCGATAGATTTAGGCACTGCAAATACATTAATCATCCACAATGACAAAGTAGTTGTAGACAGTCCGTCTATAGTGGCCATCGACAGGACAACCAATAAGATCATTGCCATAGGTCATGAGGCCAGCATGATGCATGGAAAAACGCATGAAAACATCAAGACCATTAGACCTTTAAAAGATGGTGTCATTGCTGATTTTAATGCCTCGGAGCAAATGATCAATACCTTAATCAAAAGCATACCCACACTCAAGAAAAGATTCTTTACCCCTTCACTAAGAATGGTGATCTGTATTCCTTCGGGAATTACAGAAGTGGAAATGAGAGCAGTAAAAGAATCTGCAGAGCGAGTCAATGGTAAAGAAGTCTATTTGATACACGAACCCATGGCAGCGGCCATTGGAATAGGTATAGACATCATGCAACCCAAAGGAAATATGATCGTTGACATCGGTGGAGGAACAACCGAAATAGCGGTTATTGCCCTTTCTGGGATCGTATGCGACAAATCGGTCAAAATTGCGGGTGATGTTTTTACCAATGACATCGTCAACTACATGAGAAGTAAGCACAACCTATACGTGGGAGATCGTACTGCCGAAAAAATAAAAATATTGATCGGTTCCGTGATTGAGGATCTTGAAAACCCTCCCGAGGATATGTCTGTTCAAGGAAGAGACTTGGTTACCGGAAAACCCAAACAAGCAATGATTTCTTATACTGAAATTGCCAAGGCTCTGGACAAGTCCATTATAAGAATTGAAGAGGCCATCATGGAAGCTTTATCCCAAACCCCACCCGAGTTGGCGGCCGATATCTATAATACTGGAATTTATCTGGCGGGAGGCGGAGCGCTCCTCAGGGGACTGGATGTTAGGCTTTCCAGAAAAACCGATTTACCTGTTTATATTGCAGAAGACCCCTTGCAAGCCGTTGTAAGAGGAACCGGAATCACCTTAAAAAATATCGAGCGGTATAAAACCATATTGATCAAATAATGACTTATGCGGCAGCTTATCAATGCCCTACTTAAGTACAAAAACACCCTAATATACTTGGGTTTATTGATCATATCTCTTGTTTTTTTAAACCAACGAAGCTTTTACCACCAATCTGTTTTTAGTAGTACAGCACTGTCACTTTCTAGCAAATTCAATATGGCAGGGCAAAATCTTTCTAGTTACCTCGATCTTGCCAAGAACAATGAAAAGCTAATTGCTGAAAATATTAAACTCAAGACTCTAGAATTGATCCATTTTACAGAGAAATTCCCAAAAAAAAGGGCTATTGATACTTTCGCTTTTCAGGTTATGGGTGCAAGAATCATCAAAAACAGTTATAATCGTGCGAGAAATTACTTGATAATAGATCAGGGATACAAGGATGGAATTGAAACAGAAATGGGAGTAATATCCAGCGATGGCGTTGTGGGGATTGTCAATCAGGTTACTGCCGATTTTTCTAGTGTGATTTCCATATTACACCGAGATTTAAAAATCAATGCTAGTTTTAAAAAAAATGGTGCATACGGTTCGCTATCTTGGCAAGGCAAACACCCCAATAGAATGAAATTGAATGATGTTTCCACCTTAAACCCCGTAATGGAGGGAGACACCATAGTGACCGGTGGCATGTCGGATTATTTCCCTCATGGTATCCCAATTGGAAAAGTTTTTAATTTTCAAAAACCCGAA
>JAACDY010000153.1 GCA_009936675.1 Bacteroidota bacterium | reverse complement strand
TGATCTTTTTCCTGATGTTCAAAAGTTAAAACCGAGCCCGAAATGAGTGGTTGTCCAAATTTATTCCCAAAATCTGAGGCCCCGTTGGAGGCTTTGATCAGTAAATCCAATGGAGTTTGATACAACCATTTTCGCTCAGGAAAACCTTCTTCCCACTTCCGATTGGCTGAAACTCTGGAGTAGGGGGTCATGTAAACAGCCGTTCCTGCCAATGGCAGAGAGCCCTGACCTCCAGCAAGACGGTCGCGAATTTCTCCCCCCGAGCCTGTTGCAGCTCCATTGAATGGTTCAACTGTGGTCGGAAAATTATGAGTTTCTGCCTTAAGAGAGATAATACTCTTTATTTTATTGGTTTCATAAACACTGGGAATAGACCCGTCTTTTGGAGCAAACTGTTCTATTTCCGGACCAGAAACAAAAGCTACATTGTCTTTGTATGCCGATACAATACTGTTGGGGTTGGTTTTGGAAGTTTTTTTGATCATCTGGAACAAGCTTTCTTCTTGTTCTGCTCCATCGATTACAAATCGGCCATTAAAGATTTTATGTCGACAATGCTCCGAGTTGACTTGAGAAAAACCGAATACTTCTGAATCGGTTAACGGACGACCTAATCGCTCAGATAGCTCCTCCAAATAGGCGACTTCCTTTTTGTTTAAGGCCAGACCTTCACTTTGATTATAGGCTTCAATATCAGTAATATTATTTACTGGCTCTGGGGTAATATGGATGTTAAAAATAGTTTGATTCAGCTCTTCGTATACTTCGTACAGCATCGGATCAAATTCCTCTCCAGCATTTTTTGCAACAAACATCTCTATTCTGGAGATGCCTTTGATATCCATGTTTTGTGTGATCTCAACCGCATTGGTACTCCAAGGGGTGATCATTGTAGCACGAGGGCCAACGAAACTGCCTTCTACATTTTCTTGGTCAATTGATGTTTGGTTGCCGAAAAGCCAAACTAATTTTTCTTGAGTGGTAGCGTCTAAGTTTTGTGAGGTTTGAACTGCGTAGAGGCTCTGGGCTGGATTGCCAAAAAAGTAAATCATCAATCGATTTTTGTTAATTCAAAAATAATTTTTTCCAATGATTCTGACCCCACCAAATTGAAGATCGAGTCAATAACTTTTCAGCATTTTATTCACATTTTTTTGATCAATCGTGCACAGTAAAACCCATCAAAACCTGTTAAATGAGAAAAATAAGTGTGTTCTTTTTCCAATTCAAATTGTGATCCCAGTAGGCTATTGAGAAATTGATCAATTTGAAGCCTGTTTTCTTGTGGTAAAATAGAGCAAGTGGCATAAACCAAATATCCCCCTTTTTTGACCATAGGGGCATAGGTTTGAAGGATTCTTTCTTGAGTTTCCAATATAGCTGTCAATCGCTCGGGAGTTATGCTCCACTTGGCATCGGGGTTTCTTTTTAGAACGCCCAAACCGCTGCAAGGGGCATCGATCAAAACACCATCGGCATTGGGTTCGATGGTTTTTAAAATTTCTTCATCATCAACATTCGCTGTTTGTACAGACCCGATCTTGTTTCGGTAACACCTTTTCCGCAGTTCATCCAGTTTGGCAGGCTAAATGTCCAAGGCCATTATCTTGGCAGCATCCTTTGTCATATCGGCCAAGTGCAAACTTTTTCCTCCTGCACCAGCACAAGCATCAATATAATATTTACCCGATTCAGGTTTTAACCAAGGACTGATTTTCTGTGAATTGACATCTTGAACTTCAAACCAACCTTCTCGGTATTCCCTTATACTTTGAAGCGATTGATTTTTTTCAAATATCAACGCACGGGGAGAGTTGGGAACAGTACGGGTGTTGATGTTGTATTTTTTTTCCAGTATATCTTTTAGCTTTTGGACGGAAGTTACAAGGGTATTGACCCTGACCACCAAATTTGAAGGCGTATTGAGTGATGCGATTTCTTTTTCCCAAACTTCTGCTCCAAAAGCTTCCACAGCCATTTGATCCAGCCAATCGGGGATAGAATGTTTGTATTTTCTGTCTCGCATCAAAATCGGGGCTTTGGTCTTGATTTCTTCAATATTCAGATTATTGAACTCGACCCATTCCGGGAGTGGAAAATCATTGATTACCATCCAACACCCAAGAAGATTCCATAAATTAACGGACTCATTTTCTAATCCGCTAAGGGCATGAAAAAATCTTTTTTGACGGATGATATCATAGAACGCTTGAGCGATATTTCTTCGATCTCTGGATCCCCAACCCATATTACTTTTGAGAAGCCTTTTGATGACATTGGCCGCTGGGTGTTTTTCGATCAGCGTTTTCTCCAATCCAGAGATGATACCCAAGGCAATGTTGCGGTGTAATTTCATACAGTACGCAAAACTAAGCCTATATTAATTGTTTTTGGGATCCTCTTGCTTTTTTCTCATTTTGTAAACCATTTCGCGGTTAAAATGGTATTCCGCATGATGCATTTTTAGAATTTTGACGGCTGAAAATTTCTCAAGTAGCGATTTGTCTCGTTCTACTTTCAGTTGAAGGGCATGTTGTTCCAGCGCATTGATTTTTTTAATCATCTCCAAAGCCTTGTCGTTATTCATAATGTCTTTAGACTTCATATAAGTTTTCCTCAGGTTTTTAATATTAATTCTACAATCATCAAAGATCCTTTTCTCGTATTGATCATAGATTTCCCAAAAGACAGACTCCTCCGCTTCAGTCAAACCTATTCTTTCCGTTATGTAACTCATCTTGAGGGCTTTGAGTCTTTCAAAACTCATTTTACTTTTTTGTCCGAAGCTGTTGTTTGAAACCAACAACAACGCAATTATTAATAATCTATTCATCATCAAACAAATTTAAATTTGTAGGAGTCTCTCCGTATAATCTAATTTCCAAAGCATCGTCTATGCCAATGGACTCATAATTTTCGATAAAATTTCCAAACTCAAAATAATAATCAGAATGATCGGCGATTTCGTAGGTGGTATTGGTGGTAAGATAATCTTCAATAAAAAATTCGGCTAGCTCGTTTTGATCAACAGCATTTGTTTCGTTAAAATAAAAAAGGGCAACCATACAGGCCGCAGCCATTGCTTTCCATGTGTAACTCCAATAAGAAAGGGATTTCTGCTTGGGGTAATCAATACGTCCGAGTATTTGATTTTCAATCTTTTGAAAATAATCAAGGGGGATTCTATAACCGCTATTGGGGTTAATAGCATCAATTTTATGAGCCAATTTTTTATCAAAATGATCAAAATAGCCATCAGGGACTTTAAAAGGCGATTTTTTATCCATTCTACTCATTGATTTTATTTTTAATTTTCTTTACAGCATGGTGGTAGGAAGCCTTTAAACCTCCCACAGAGGTCTCCAAAATTTCCGACATTTTCTCGTATTTCATCTCTTCAAAATACCTCATATTAAAAACCAAACGCTGTTTTTCGGGAAGTGTGGCAATGATTTTCTGTAATTTCAACTGCATTTCATCTCCATCAAAAAAAACATCCGTTTCTAGATTTGCAACCTGTTTTTCGATCAATTCTTCGTTGGATATGCCCAACTGTCTCGACTTTTTTCCCAAGAAATTCAATGATTCGTGGGTGGCGATTCTGTACATCCAAGTGTATATATTGCTATTACCCTTGAATTTACTTATATTTTCAAAAACCTTAATAAAGGTATTTTGTAATACATCATCGGCATCCTCGTGGTCAATCACAATTTTTCTGATGTGCCAGTAGAGCCGTTCTTTGTAATCAGCAAGCAATTTTTTAAAAGCAATCTCTTGGGTCTCAGGAGATGACAGTGCTTTTATGAATTGATTCTGTTGTTCCAAAGTATTTTATCCTTTGATTATTTTTTTTAAAAAAAGTTTAATCGATATCCTACAAAGTTTGCAATTCAACCAAGTTTTTATAGACGGCCTTTTTTGCTAAAAGTTCCGAATGTGTTCCTGTTTCAACGACTTTACCGTGGTTGAGTACTACAATCAAGTCGGCTTTTTGGATGGTCGAAAGTCGGTGGGCAATGACGAGTGAGGTTCTGTTTTTCATCAAGTTTTCCAACGCCTCTTGCACCATTTTCTCCGATCCGGTGTCCAATGCGGAGGTGGCCTCGTCCAAGATTAAAATATCTGGATCTTTCAAAATGGCCCGGGCAATAGACAATCTTTGTTTTTGTCCCCCCGAAAGTTTATTTCCACCCTCACCGATGATGCTGTCATATCCCTTTTCCAATTTTTCGATAAATTCGGTGGCATTTGCAATTTTGGCGGCTTCTTTGATTTGCTCAAGTGTAGCTTTGGGATTCCCCAGGGCAATGTTGTTTCTCACGCTGTCATTGAACAAAATTGAGTCCTGAGTTACCATTCCAGTAAGTCCATACAGAGATTTCTTCTTTACTACATCTATGGGTGTACCATCCAAAGTCAAACTGCCTTTGTCAATGTCATAAAACCGATTGAGTAAATTGGCCAAAGTGGTTTTTCCGCTTCCCGAAGGTCCAACAAGAGCCACGGTTTGCCCTTTTTCGATTTTGAGTGAAAAATCCTCTAATACGGGGGTTTGATCGTAAGAAAAGGAAACCTTATTAAATATAATTTCTTTTTCCAGCGATTTAATATCAACGGCATCTTTCACATCCTCCATGTCGTCTTGTGCCTCGAGAATTTCCATTATCCGCAGTGCAGCAGCATCCCCTTTTTTAACACTATAATAAGCCTTGCTGATCCCTTTTGCAGGCGTCAAAATATTATATGCCAATCCCAAATAGGATAAAAAGATGGCACCGTTTAGGGTTTGATCGATCAAAACCATTTTTCCCCCGTACCACAACAATATACTGATGACCACAATTCCCAAAAACTCACTGACGGGTGAGGCAAGGTTTTGTCGGTTTAAAAGCTTATTTGAAAAATCAAAAAACCGACCCGTTGACTGTTTGAATTTTTTGACAAAAGTATTTTCGGCACTAAAGGCTTTGATGATTTTAATCCCTCCTAAGGTTTCCTCCAATAGGGATAAAAATTCCCCTTGTTCTTTTTGAACGCTATCCGATTTTCGCTTTAAGGATTTGCCAATTTGGGAGATAATTCCACCGGATACAGGGATAAAAATCAGTACAAAAAGGGTCAGTTTTACACTGAAACTGAACATGACGATCAGTGAAAAAATAATGGTCAGTGGGTCCCTAACGATCAACTCCAAAATAGATAAAAAAGAATGTTGAAGTTCCAAAACGTCAGGGGAAATCCGAGCCATGAGGTCTCCTTTTTTCTTTTCTGAGAAGAAATACAAAGGTAAGGTTGTGGTCTTTTGATACAACTCATTTCGCAAATCTTTCAGCACACCATTTCTGAGAAAAGTGATGAAAAACATGGCCAAATAGTTAAAGATGTTTTTCAGAAAAAACAAGCTGATGATGATCCCAATTACGAAGATCAGTGCCTTTCCACTGTCTTGATCCATGTATTGGGTGATTTTGTAATTGAAAAAACCTTCTAGGTAGTTTTTGATTTGGCCTATCCCTTGGTAGGTTGGAGGGACGGTAGTTTTGGGGGTAGTTCCGAAGAGGATTTGCATCATGGGTATCATGGACACATAGGCCAGTGCACTAAAAATGGCATAGAGTACATTAAAGAATATATTCAGAAATGCAAACCGCTTGTAGGGTATCCCAAACCGAAGTATTTTAAAAAAATAATTCATTTAAAGTCCTATTCCTTTGATGATGGTTGCTATTTTTTGATCCAACCGAGGTTCCACCGTATCCCAATCTTCATTTTCCCCAAGTGTATCATTTACGCTAAAGTAAAATTTAATTTTGGGTTCGGTGCCACTGGGTCTAATGGCAATCTTGGAATCATCTTCTAGAGAAAAGATTAAGACATCTGCCACTGGTAAGTCGATTTTTTCTGATCGCTTATCCAAAAGAAAAACCCTTTCACTTTTGAGGTAGTCTTCTGATTGAGATACCCTAACTCCAGCAATTTCTTTGGGAGGGTTGTTTCTATATCCTTCCATCATGGCCTTAATTTTACCTGCTCCTTCTTTTCCCTTTTGGGTAAAAGACATAAGTTTTTCTTTATAAGCACCAAATTTCCTGTAACATTCAATCAGAATATCGTAGAAACTTTGGTTGTTGTTTTTGGCAAAAGTACCGATCTCACAGGCCAGTAGTGTGGCCGTGACTGCGTCTTTGTCTCTGATGGCATCACCAACGAGATAGCCAAAACTTTCTTCACCGCCTCCAATGAATTCGAGAGAAGGGAAATCTTTGATGAGTTTTCCAATCCATTTAAAACCGGTTAGGGTTTCCATGTATTGCACCCCATAAGTCTGAGCCATTTTTTGAATCATGGGGGTAGATACTATGGTCGATGCTACAAATTGTTTTCCATCCAGACGCTCGCTTTTTTTCCATTGTTCCAATAAGAAGTAGGTCATCACCACCATGGTTTGGTTTCCATTGAGCAGTCGGAAGTTATTGTTTTGATCTCTTACAGCGATCCCCAATCGATCACTATCTGGATCGGTTCCTATGACCATATCTGCCCCAATATCAATGGCTTTATCCAACGCCATTTTCAAGGCTTCGGGTTCCTCGGGGTTGGGGGATTTAACGGTAGGAAAGTTTCCATTTGGGGAGGATTGAGCCTCGACCAAATGAACATCAGTGTACCCCGCTTGGGTGAGTACCTGAGGAACAGCAGTTATGGAGGTGCCGTGTAAAGGGGTAAAGACAATCTTAAAATTTTCCCGTCCGCTCTGATCAAACCGACCCAATTGAACGGACTTGTCAAAAAAGGCCTGATCTACGTCTTGATCAATCCACTCAATCAATCCCTCATTGGCATCGAATTGGATGTCAGAAAAGCGGGTGTGATTGATTCTATCAATAATCTCTTTGTCTTGTGGTGGAACAATTTGCCCACCGTCCTTCCAATAGACCTTATAACCATTGTATTCAGGGGGGTTATGCGATGCGGTCAATACAATCCCGCAATGGGCCTCCAAGTGTTTTACGGCAAAAGAAAGCTCGGGTGTAGTTCTTAAATCCGAGAAGATAAATACTTTGATGCTGTTGGCGGAAAAAACTTCTGCCACTTTTATGGCCAAACTTTTACTGTTGTTCCGGCAGTCATAGGCGATGACTACCTTGAGGGGCTGGTTGTTAAAAACACTTTTTAGGTAATCACAAAGTCCTTGGGAGCTTTTTCCCAATGTGTAGGCATTGATTCGATTGGTGCCAATCCCCATTACACCGCGCATGCCTCCAGTGCCGAACTCCAAGTCCTTATAAAAAGCATCTTCGAGTTGTTCAGGGTTTTGTTTCAACCCTTCCAGTTGAATTGTGGTTTCTTTATCGAAGGGAGGATGAGACCATTCTTCGATTTTGGCACTTAGTCCATTATTCATAGGTTGTATTGGTGATGTTATACCTTTTAATATTCTTATTGTGACGGATCAGGATTTCGCCCAAAAAACCAGCGATGAAAGACTGAGCCCCCAAAATCATAGTAGTCAAAGCGATGTAAAATTCCGGCCTTTGGGTAATCAACCGACTTTGGGTGTTGAAATACAGTTTATCGATCCCAAGATAGAGGGTAAAACCAAAGCCCACAATGAGCATCAATGTTCCCCAAAATCCAAAGAAATGCATGGGTCTTTTTCCAAAACCATTGATAAACCACAGGGTGACTAAGTCCAAAAATCCATTGAGAAACCGATTGGCACCAAACTTGGTTTTACCAAATTTTCTGGCTTGGTGTTGGACTATTTTTTCTTCAATTTTATCAAATCCTTCGTGGGCAGCTATCACTGGTATGTAGCGGTGCATTTCCCCAAACACTTGAATGTTCTTGATCACTTCCTTTTTGTAAACCTTTAGCCCACAATTGAAATCGTTTAGCTTGATGCCGGAAAGTCTTCTTGCCGCCCAATTGAAGAGCTTGGAGGGTAGGTTTTTGAACAGTATGGAGTCGTAGCGTTTTTTTTTCCAACCAGAGATAAGGTCAAGGTCTTTGTCTTTTAATTGGGCAATCATTGAAGGAATTTCCTCCGGAGAATCCTGAAGGTCTGCATCCATGGTGACCACATACTCTCCTTGGGCTTTGACAAATCCTGCATGAAGCGCCTGAGATTTTCCAAAGTTTTTTGAAAACTGAATACCATGCGTATTTTTATGCTGTTGGGACAAACTGATGATTAACTCCCAAGAGGAGTCAGAACTTCCATCATCAATAAAAATGATTTCAAAGCTGTATTTTTCTTTACTTAAAGACTGATTGATCCAATCGTGAAGGGGAATCAATGATTCACTTTCGTTCAGTAAAGGAATTACGATGGAAATGTCCATAGAAGGATGGTTTCACCGCAAAAATAGGAAAATTGTGCTATTCAGGCTTAGATTTTTTAACGATCAGACCAACAATCAACGAAATCAGAAAACCAAAAAATAAATTGAGGATGATAATGAAACCAGATATTATGAATGGCCCAGAAAACTCTTTTTGCATTTCAAACATTTTATTAACGTCTTCCAAGGGAATCTCTGGCTTTTCTTGTATCAGCTTTTGTTTTTGATATTCGATGGATTTGTCTATGAATTCGGGATCGAGGTATTGAATCACAACAATGGTGTAGATGCTGATTATTAGTGCTGAAATAAGGGCCGTGCCCACTCCTGTCTTTAGGGCTTCGGATAGACTTATATAACCGTTATTGGTTTTTTTGAAATGCTTGATTGCCCAAAAGATGACCCCAATCAATAGCGCATAACCAATGAGAGAGGTCGCCGTTTCTCCTTGGTAATGCATCTCTAGCGAATAAAGCATCAGACCGTAAACAACGTTGATTCCTCCTAAAATAAGTCCGAAATTTAGGGCTGTTTTTGCAGTTGTATTTTTTTGAGTTTCCATAGGTAAGCTGTTTTTCGATTAGATTTGGTCTTTTTTTGAATATTCAGTCTTTGTAAATTTATTTAAAAAGATTAGATTTGCACACTTTTAATAAAGATATCGTTATGAAAACGGGAATACATCCAGAAAATTATAGACTTGTAGCATTCAAAGACATGTCCAATGAAGACATCTTCATTACCAAGTCAACCGTTGAAACAAAAGAAACCATCGATCACGATGGTGTTGAGTATCCATTGGTAAAGTTGGAGATTTCTCGAACCTCTCACCCTTATTACACAGGGAAGTCCAAATTGGTAGATACTGCAGGACGTATTGACAAGTTCAAGAACAAGTATTCAAAATTTAAAAAATAACCCTCTAAATCTTTGCAATACTTGAAAACCGTTATACCTATAACGGTTTTTTTATTTTCCGTACTTTTTTAAGTTTGAGGATGTTGATGGGGTTCAACCCAAGCCCCTCCACTTCTTTTTGGGTAAAACGTACCACTTGATCATAAAACAGTGGGATCAAAGGATTTTCGCTCATGGCCAATGAATCCATACTTTGATAGTGTTTGCCCCGCTCATCGGCATCATTGATCATAAAACTATCTTCGTAATAGGTGTCAAAAGCAGCACTCTTGTAGTGAGTGTAGTTGGGCCCAGCGGGACTTAAATTTTTGGAATAAAAAAGAGAAAGGTAGTTTTCTGCGTCGGGATAATCTGCGATCCAATTGGATCGAAACATTTCTAACTTCCCTTGGGATCGCGCTTGCTTTAGTGTTGCTGGAGGCATTACATCTACTTTTATAGAAACGCCTATTTTTTGTAATTCCCTCTGGATGTATTCACATAGGTCAATGTAGTTGGGGTCAGTGGCCAGACTAATCTTCGCTTTTAGCCCTGTCTGTTTTTCGAAGCTTTTGACCAATGCTGCTGCCCGTTTGGGTTGATATTCCAAATAAGGAATTTTGAGGTGTCCCGCCAAACCTTTGGGAATAAAGCCTCTGTCTCCTTTAAAACCAATATTGTTTCTTAAGTAAACCATCATTTTTTGACGGTCAAAACCAATGTTGATGGCTTCTCTGATCAGTGGAGATTGTATTACAGGCGAAGGACTATCCAAATAAAAACCAAGGTATTCCGTATTGAGGTATGGCCCTTTCTGGATATTGATTTTACCCTTGTATTTATGAGGAAGTATGCCTTCCAAGGTCAGTAATTCATCTTTATACGAATTGTCTAATGAATTCAGTAAATCCAATTTTCCTTGTAGGAAAAGCATGAATTCGCTTTGTTTGTCTGGAATAAAAGTGATGGCAACAGCTTCCAAATAGGGGAGGGCCACCCCTTTCATGTCCCGTTCAAAGTAAAGAGGGTTCTTTCTCAACACCAATTTAACATCCTCTTCCCAGTTTTTAAAAGCGAAGGGGCCTGTGCCGATGGGTTTTTTTCTAAAATCACCTCCTTCAATACGCACAATTTCATGGGGAACAACCGAGCAATAGCGCATGCTAAGTAATCCCAAAAATGCGGGAAAGGCTTGTTTGAGTGTGATGGTGAGTTGTCGATCATTTTTGGCTTCGATATGCTTTACGTTTTGCAATACCCAGCCTCCAGGTGATGCCAGTTGTGGATCTAAAAGTCGCTCTAGGCTGTACACAAAATCTGAAGCAATTACTTTGCGGGTTTTCTGTTTCCCAAAAGCGGAATGCTCATGAAAGTAAACATCTTCTCTGATTTGAAACTCATAGACCAAACCATTGGATGATATAGTCCATTGCTCAGCGATATCAGGAATGACCTCCAGACTGTCATTGAGTTGTACCAATCCGTTGAATAAGTGAGTGGTTGCCCAAATATTTTCCAAGTTTCTCGAAAAAGCAGGATCCAAAGAAGTGATGTTTCCATCCTCATTGTATCGAAAGACCAAATGCGAGCGATCTTTGTTCGGGTTTGTTGAACAAGCAATAACGGAAAACAAGAGTAAAAGGACACCTAAACGGTTCATTGTTGGAATATGCTGCTGATGAATGGACAAGTCTAAAGATTGTATATTTGCAGCAAAATACAACTTTTTTAATCCAATTTGATGATGGGATATGCTGAGGAAATGACGCAAAAAGTATCCAAACCAAGAGTAGCCTTTTACACTTTGGGCTGTAAGCTGAATTTTTCAGAAACGGCAACCATTTCAAGAGATTTTGATTCAGAACGTTTTGAGCATGTCGCTTTTGAAGCTCCAGCCGATGTTTATGTGATCAATACCTGTTCTGTAACCGAAAACGCAGACAAAAAATTCAAAAGCTTGGTAAAAAAAGCCCTAAAACAGAATCCCGATGCATTTGTCGCTGCCATAGGTTGCTATGCCCAATTGCAGCCCGAAGCTTTGGCAGAAATTGATGGTGTGGATTTGGTTTTGGGGGCTACCGAAAAGTTTAAGTTAATTGATTATTTGGGTGACTTGACAAAAAAAACATCGGGAATGGTTCATTCTTGTGAAATTGTCGAAGCCAATCATTATGAAAGTTCCTATTCACTCGATGATCGTACTCGTGCTTTCCTTAAAGTACAGGATGGCTGTGATTATAAATGTACTTACTGTACCATTCCCAGAGCCCGTGGAATTTCCAGAAGTGATTCATTGGAAAACATCATCAATCAGGCATTGGAAATCACCCAACAGGGGATAAAGGAGATTGTGCTGACGGGGGTCAACATTGGGGACTATGGTAAAGGCGAGTTTGGCAACAAAAAACACGAACATACCTTTTTGGATTTGATTTCTGCTTTGGATGAAATCGAAGCTTTGAAACGAATCAGAATTTCCTCTATAGAGCCCAATTTACTGACCGATAAAGTCATTGATTTTGTTGCTCAAAGCAGGGCATTTGTTCCCCATTTTCACGTGCCTTTACAAAGTGGGAACGATGAGATTTTAAAAAAAATGAAAAGGAGATATTTGAGTGACTTGTACACAGATCGACTCACACAAATAAAAAGGTTGATGCCCAATGCATGTCTTGGTGGAGATGTAATTGTGGGGTTTCCCGGCGAAACCGACTCTGCATTTTTGGATACCTATACCTTTCTAGCCGATTTGGACATTTCCTACTTGCACGTTTTTTCCTATTCCGAGAGACCCAATACAGAGGCCATCAGCCTAGCTGGAGTGGTTCCGACTGCCCTAAGGAACAAGAGGAGTAAAATGCTGAGGGGATTGTCTGCCAAAAAAAGACGTGCATTCTACGAAAGTCAATTGGGGGCAACAGTTGATGTCCTTTTCGAAAATGAAAATAAAAGAGGTTACATCACTGGTTTTAGTGAAAATTATGTAAAAGTAAGAAGCCCTTGGAACCCAATGTTGGCCAACACCATACAGAGGGTAACTCTCCAATCAATAGATGAAGAAGGATTTATAAGGTTTGAAAAAACGGTTAAAGCTTAATCCCCACCGGCAAAAGAGATTTGTATGACTTGTTACGTCTCACAAATCCGGCAATTTTTGGTG
>JAACDY010000016.1 GCA_009936675.1 Bacteroidota bacterium | reverse complement strand
AGGGGTTTTCATCTTCATCGAATAATTCCTCTTGTGTACGCTCACCAATAACACAAACTTTACGGTTGTTCCGCTAGTGATTTACTATTTTTGGGGCATAAATTTCAAAGAATGAATCTACACGAATATCAAGGCAAAGAGATATTGGCCAGCTTTGGCGTTGCCGTGCAAAAGGGTATTGTAGCCAACAATACTGACCAAGCGGTTGCCGCAGCGAAAAAGCTAACGGCAGATACCGGCACTTCATGGCATGTGATCAAGGCGCAAATTCACGCTGGAGGTCGCGGAAAAGGAGGAGGTGTTAAATTGGCCAAAAGTTTGGACGAGGTAAAATCCGTATCCGAGAAAATCATCGGAATGCAATTGATCACCCCTCAAACCCCACCGGAAGGAAAAAAAGTCAATAAGGTATTGATTGCCGAAGATGTTTATTACCCCGGTGATTCAGAACCCAAAGAATTTTATGTTTCCGTTTTACTCAATCGATCCACGGGAAGCAATATGATTATGTATTCCACCGAGGGAGGTATGGACATCGAAGCAGTAGCCGAAAATACTCCTGAATTGATTTTTACTGAAGAAATAGATCCAGCCCATGGGCTTCAGGGTTTTCAAGCTCGAAATGTCGCCTTTAACCTAGGATTAAGTGGAGTCGCTTTTAAAGGTATGGTGAAATTTATTACTTCATTGTACAACGCCTATGTGGGAGCCGATGCTTCACTTTTTGAGATCAATCCTGTTTTAAAAACTTCCGACGATAAAATTATTGCTGTTGATGCCAAGGTAACCTTGGACGACAATGCTTTGTTTCGACATAAAGACTATGTCGAACTGAGAGACCTAAGCGAAGAGAACCCCACTGAGGTGGAGGCGCGAGAAGTGGGTCTAAACTATGTGGCACTGGACGGAAATGTAGGCTGTATGGTCAACGGTGCCGGATTGGCGATGGCCACCATGGATTTGATCAAACAATCAGGAGGGTCTCCGGCCAACTTTCTCGATGTGGGGGGAACGGCCGATGCCGCCCGTGTAGAAACCGCTTTCCGATTGATCTTAAAAGATCCCAATGTGGCCGCTATTTTGGTCAATATTTTTGGAGGGATCGTTCGTTGTGATCGTGTAGCTCAGGGAATTGTAGATGCTTATAAAAATATGGGAGACGCCATCAAGGTGCCCATCATCGTACGTTTACAGGGAACTAATGCAGATATTGCCAAAAAATTAATCGATGATTCCGGGCTTAACGTTTTGTCCGCAACCGCTTTTGAAGAGGCCGCTCAAAAAGTACAAGAAGCACTATAATTGTCATTTTGACATACTTTATTTAACTTTTACAGACATCATGTCATTCTGTTTGTGTTGGTATAGGATTTGAATTAAACTTTCTAAAATTGTTTAATTTAAATCTTAACATCATGAATTTAGTTAAAAGACAAAAACCAGTATTTACCTCTTTGATTGATGATTTATTTCTCAATCAAGATTGGAGCCAAATTAACACTACTGTTCCCGCTGCCAATATCATTGAAGCCGATGACCATTTCAATATTGAATTGGCTGCACCGGGAAAGAAGAAAAGTGATTTCAAAATCGAGTTGGACGAGGGTGTTTTGACCATTTCCTCTGAAATCGAGACAAAATCTACTGAAAAAGAAGGGAGCTTTACTCGTAAGGAATTTGGTTATAGTGCCTTCAAGAGATCTTTTAATATCCCTGATACGGTAGTTGCAGACCAAATCAGTGCCAACTACAAAGAAGGAATACTAACCGTGAGTCTTCCCAAAAAAGAGGAAGCTTTACCCCAACCCAAAAAACTCATCTCTATAAAGTAAATTAATTAATGATGGTTTTAAAAGGGCTTAGTGATATTCACTAAGCCTTTTTTTCTTGTAGTTGATTTTGTAAAGACTTGATCTCATCTCTGAGTCTGGCCGCTTCAATAAAATCCAAATCTTTGGCGGCGGCTTCCATGGACTTTCTCGATTCTCGGATTTTCTTTTCGATTTCTTCCACACTCAAATATCGATTTTTCGCCTCTGCGGCTTTTCGATCGCTCAGTTCCTGGGCGTAGGTGGCTACGGAGTTTTTAGACAATGCATTGTCTAAGGATTTGTTGAGCGCCTGAGGGGTCATGTTGTTTTTTAGGTTATAGGTCTGTTGTTTATCCCTTCGGTACAAGGTTTCGTCTATGGTCTTTTGCATGCTTTTGGTGATTTTGTCAGCATACATAATGGCTTTTCCATTCACATTTCGTGCGGCCCTTCCCACCGTTTGGGTCAAGGAACGGTGACTTCGTAAAAAACCTTCTTTGTCCGCATCCAAAATGGCTACGAGAGAGACTTCTGGTAAGTCTAGCCCTTCTCTCAACAGGTTGACTCCAACCAATACATCAAACAATCCTTTCCGTAGGTCTTGCATGATCTCCACCCGTTCCAAGGTGTCAACATCACTGTGAATGTAACGACAACGGATATTGACCCGAGCAAAATATTTGGTCAGTTCTTCTGCCATTCTTTTGGTCAGCGTGGTTACCAATGTTCGTTCATCTTTTTCTACTCTGAGTTGGATTTCTTCAATCAGATCATCGATTTGATTCAAACTCGGTCGGATTTCAATGTCTGGATCCAGTAATCCTGTGGGGCGAATGATTTGTTCTACATAAACCCCTTCGGTTTGTTTGAGTTCATAATCTGCTGGCGTTGCACTGACATAGAGCACTTGATTTTGCAAGGCTTCAAACTCCTCAAATTTCAAGGGTCGATTGTCCATAGCGGCAGGCAAACGGAATCCGTAATTGACCAAATTTTCCTTTCTACTTCGATCCCCTCCATACATTGCATGTACTTGGGAAATGGTGACATGACTCTCGTCCACCACCATCAAATAATCATCTGGAAAATAATCCAAAAGACAGAACGGTCGTGTGCCAGGGTCTCTGCCGTCCAAATAGCGGGAATAGTTTTCAATCCCCGAACAATAGCCCAATTCACGGATCATTTCCAAGTCAAATTCGGTGCGTTCATGCAATCGTTTGGCTTCCAAAAAACTACCGTTGCCATTGAAATAGTCTACCTGTTTTACCAAGTCGTCTTGGATTTGTGTAATGGCGTTCTGGAGGATGTCGGGTGAGGTAACAAACATATTGGCGGGAAAAAGGGTCACCCGATCAAATTTTTCTAAAAGTTTGTTTTCTATGGGATCAAAAGACTCAATCTCTTCAATTTCATCGCCAAAAAAATGGATTTTAAAGCCGACGTCGGCATAGCCTGGGAAGATGTCTATGATGTCACCATTCACTCTAAAATTTCCACGATTAAACTCTCCTGTTGTTCTAGAATATAGGCTTTGCACCAATCGGTGTAACAGTTGGGTTCTCGAAATGACTTCCCCTTTTTCAATGGCGATGACATTTTTTTGAAACTCTACTGGGTTCCCGATACCGTAGAGACAAGAAACAGAGGCCACGACCAGTACATCCCTTCTTCCGGAGAGCAGAGAGGAAGTGGTGCTCAATCGCAGTTTTTCAATTTCTTCATTAATGGATAGGTCTTTTTCAATGTATAGGCCGCTGGTGGGGATATAGGCTTCAGGTTGGTAGTAATCGTAATAGGAAACAAAATACTCCACCGCATTATTGGGAAAAAACTGTTTGAATTCAGAATAAAGTTGTGCGGCCAAGGTTTTGTTGTGCGCCAAGACCAATGTGGGACGTTGTAACTCCTGTACCGCATTGGCCACCGTAAAGGTTTTACCAGAGCCTGTTACCCCTTGCAGGGTGACATACTTATCTCCTTCAGAAAAACTCGATGTGATTTGACGGATGGCCTCTGGTTGATCGCCAGTAGGCGAAAAGGGGGACTCTAATTTGAACTCCATTTTGCGAAATTAAAGCTTATATCAGCTTTCCACAATCTTATGACGATATTTTACCATTATAAAGGAGGGAGGGAGCTCAATCCAGAAAAAGAGGTAATTTTGGAAAAAACAGTTCTGTGGAAGAAAAACTGATTTCCAAAAAAAAGCCCTTTTTTCCCATCTCCGATGAGTTGATGCATTTTTTAAAAAAGTATGACCGTTGGATGGAGTCTTCGATATTTTACGAAGATTTGCTCCGGTTTTCCGGTTCTGTAATTGTTTATGATAAAAATGATCAAGACACTCTTTGGGTGAGGGTTTACTATTCAGATTCTGATCGGGAAGAAATAGATCACCAATTGAAAATCATATACACCCAATTGCATTCCGATGGGGGAGATTCCTCTTTACCAGATTTAAACATCGACGCCATCGATTATTGTACTTTTGGGAATTCAAAGCCTTTTCGGATTAAGATTCGGAACATTTTGAATGATAACTTTACCTATTTCTACGTCAAGAAAACAGATGCTTCTCGGGTCTATGGTTTAGAGTTTGAGCACATCCTTTCTCCTTATAATCTCAATTATATGGTCAATCACGATACTTTAATTGAGGAGCATATTGCCGGCATCCCTGGGGATGTATTTATCAAGGAGTATCTACCCTATTGCAGTGCTTCGGAAAAGGCTCAAATTGCCAAAGAGTATGTCAAGTTCAATGAACGTTGTATGGTGCGTTTGTTGGGAGACATGAGGGCCTATAATTATGTGGTGATTCCCATCCACGATTTCGATCATGTGATATACAAGATCAGAGCCATAGATTTTGACCAACAATGTTTTGAGGGGAAACTATCGGTTTATCGCCCCCAATTCTTCAAGGAGAATTATCCATTGATGTTGGTGATTAAAGACAAATTGAATCACGAGTCTATCGTCCAATACAAAATTGAGGAACGCTCCATAGTCTCACGTCGCTTGATTAATTCAGGCAACCGAATTGCTTTTTTGGTCAACATCATGAAAAACGACACCTTAAGTTTACCGGAAAACCTAGAAAAACTTAAAAACGAAATTTTTGTTTTCACCAAAGACGACGCCTTTACAAAAAGTAAATCCATGGGAGAGTTGATGGAAGCTTCCTTTGACTATATGCGAAGGAACTACCAGAATGTCAGTTTGGGGGATCTGCTCTAATAAAATTGATCTCCATCAAATTCATCTTCGCCTGAGTCCTCTTCAAATTCATCTTGGTCTGCGTCCTCGTCAAAACCTTGCTCAGCGACAAAATCTTTATCAGGAGGAGTTTCGGGGACTTCACCATGGGAAAAAATAAGACTGGGATAACCTTTAAGGTGATCTTTTTCAGCGGTTTCCATTAATTCGACAAAGAATGTCCAAAGGTTGAGGAAATCGTAAACATAGATCAGACGGTTTTCATTTTTGGATACGACTTTATTGAGGGGTTTTTCGTTGAGGGGCTTTTCCCCCACGCCCATATCAACCAAAGGCAATTCCTCACCTTGGGCCCAATTTTCATCGGAGCGATAGAAGGAGGCCATTTCGTTACCGGCAAAACCAAAAGATTGCGATACCGCATCATGCAGTTCCTCTAGGGTGGCAGTGGCTTCAATTTCAAAATCTCGGATCACATCGGTTTCAGTGTCCAAAATTGCGCGCATTCTATAGATCATAGGTGTTTCTGTTTGACATCAATTGTAATATAAAAAAAGATTGTGCCCCGAAAAGAAGGGCTGCAATGATTAAATGTAAAGGTTGAGAACTAAATGGGAAATCGAAATAAAACATTAAAATACCAGTGAAAATTTCCAAACCGATCAATCCCAAAATTTGGTTGAATACCCTGACATTTCGTTTCATTTTTCGCAACATCCAAAATAGCATTATATGGACTCCCAAAACCAATAGTGACAAAGTCCGGTGAACATAGAACTTGATTGGAGCCGGGTCGAGCCATAGGGCAGGGGATTCATGCATTTGCAGATCGACAAACTGCCGGACTTGGGTTCCCAATCCAATTTGGAAAAGGGTTAAGAGTACAGCCAACCAAGCCCAAATTTTTATCTTGGTATTTCCAGCTATTGAAAACGCCTTTTTTTCAGTAGAAAAAAGTAAAAAAATCAATCCCAATACGATCAACAGTGCCATACCCATATGGAGACTGATGCGATAGGGCGCAAGATTGGAATCTACGACAGTCTTTCCCAACCAAGCTTGGAATCCCATTCCCAAGAGAATCAAAAAGGATATGGTAGGGTGGGCAATGTTCTTTTTCCGATTCCAAAAGGACAAAACCGTCATGACCAAAACGACCAATCCAGCCAAGGCTCCTAAAAGTCTGTTTATGTATTCTATCCATGTGTGGTAGGCATTGAAGAGGGCATAGTCGTGCTGGGTGTAGTAGTCCCAATACTTCTCTTCAAAGGCTTCGGAAGATTTAAAGTGGCTATTGGCGACCCTGAGCTCCTCATTCATAATAATGACTTGTCCTTGGGCATATTGGTGATCGGATTTCCAATCCAGTTGAGCCCTTTCGGTTGGGGGAATCCAATAGCCAAAACACTTGGGCCAGTCGGGGCATCCCATACCACTTCCCGTCATTCTGACAATGGAACCGGCCGCAATGACCAAATACACCAAGATCAGACTGATCTTGACAGATCTTATAAAACTATTCTCCATGGGCTTTGAGTCCTATTTCACTTCCTTTTTTTATCATCAACGCAAAGGCGGCCTCATATTCATTGGGGATTTCTCCTTCCAATATGGCCTCTTTGATGGCCTCTTTGATGAGTCCTATTTCTCTGCAAGGTCTTAAATTAAAATGATTCATGATCATTTCTCCGGTTACAGGAGGTTGGAAATTCCTGATCCGATCTCTTTCCTCTACTTCTTTTATCTTTTCTCTGACAATTTTAAAATTATTGTGGTAGCGTTTGAATCGAGCAGGGTTTTTGGTGGTGATGTCGGCTTCGCACAGCGTGATTAAATCCTCTAAAATTTCGCCTGCATCAAAAACCAGTCGTCTTACAGCGGCGTCGGTAACGATATCTTCCGAAATGATAATGGGTCTGCTGCTCATCATCACCAGCTTTTGAACGTATTTCATTTTTTCGTTCAAGGGCATTTTAAGGCGTTTGAAAAGTTTGTAAACCATTTTGGAGCCAACAAATTCGTGACCATGAAAGGTCCAACCGATTTTGGGATGAAATTTTTTGGTAGGAGCCTTTCCGATATCATGTAGTAGTGCAGCCCAACGCAACCAAAGGTTTTCGGTATGTAGGCAAATATTGTCAACCACCTCTAGGGTATGGTAGAAATTATCTTTGTGACGTTGCCCTTCAATTTCCTCTATTCCTTTGAGTTGGATCAGTTCTGGGAGTATGCGCTCCAATAGACCCTCTTGTTCCAGCATGAGGAATCCATGAGAGGGTTGAGGGGTAAGCATTATTTTATGGATTTCCTCTACGATCCGCTCATTGGAGATGATTGAAATGCGATGCGCATTTTCTTGGATCGCTTTGAGTGATTGGGCTTCAATTTTAAAATTCAATTGAGCGGCAAAACGAATGGCTCGAAGCATCCTAAGTGGATCGTCTGAATAAGTTAGTCCGGGTTCCAAAGGGGTTTTAATAACACCGTTTTGAAGATCCTCCAATCCGTTGAAAGGATCTATGAGTGTTCCTTTGTCTTTTGCATTTAGACTAACGGCCAGTGCGTTGATGGTAAAATCCCTGCGGTTTTGATCGTCCTCCAAAGTTCCTTCGGTGACTTTAGGATTTCGACTGTCTCTAGAATAGGATTCTTTTCTTGCCCCAACAAATTCCAAACTGATGTCCCGCCAATTGACCATGGCAGTGCCATAGGATTTAAAAATCTGAACAGCTTGTGCCCCTGGCAACTCTTTTTGAACCGCTTTGGCCAATTCGATACCCGATCCTACAGCTACGATGTCAATGTCTTTGGCTTTTCCCCTTCCGAGCAAGTGGTCGCGGACAAAGCCGCCTACCAAGTAGGTCTCCAGAGACAAATTATCCGCACAACTGGCTAAGGTTTGAAATACTTCTTGTTCAAGAACAGTATGGAAGTCTTTGTTTAGCATAATCAGGCTCTCAAAAGGGATATTTCCCCTGAGGGTTCTATTTTTATGATTCGTGAGGGCTGAGCGTTGACTTTGTTTTTGTCTATCTCAACAATATGATCAACTCCAGTTATAATTTCTGGGTCAATATCGGCAAATTTTCGAGGGTGTGGAGCACCGCTGATATTGGCTGAAGTGGAGATCAATGGTTTTCCGAATTCCCGGATCAATGGGGTGCAAAAATGATGATTTACGATTCTGATGGCTACCGTATTTTCTTGGGCAATTGCATTTTGAGCCAGTTCCTTGGGGTTGTTGTAAATGACAGTTGTCGGTCTTTGGTCGTTGATATAATGATCCAATTTTTGAGGTAATTCTCCGATGTGTCTTTTGAGCATTTCTAAATCAGATACTATGCATACCATGGCCTTGCTATCGGCTCTTTTTTTTAAATCATACACTTTTTCAACCGCCCTCGGATTGGAAGCATCACAAAGAATACCCCAAATGGTATCTGTAGGGGAGAGGACCAATCCTCCGGCTTTCAGCATTTTTATAATCTTATGCATTAGGTTACAAAAATAAGGCTTTATTGGTGCATAAATAATATGAATTGAAAAGTTAAATGTGATTTTGTTTAGGAATTAAATTATTGAGTGGATTAAAGTATGTTTTATGGATTTGAAGTCTTGTAAAAATCAGTAGTGTTAAAAGTATTTGTTGGTTTTTAGAATATGGGATGAGTCAATCCAACTTTTATCCGTTGTAAGTCTATGAACTGTGGTGTGGATACCCGTCAACTCAAACGTCATTGGCTTAACTATCCAAACGAGGGATTTATATCAATTTTAACCGTCATGTCTCTTGTGATTATTAACTTTGAAGCAATAAATTTTTCTGTAATCTGAAAAAAAACATATACCGAAAACCTTTGACAAATCGCAGCAGACTCATTAAGGATTGGGATGTTTTTGTTTATTTTATTTCCATTTGCGAATTTAATCGATGAAAAACTATTTAGAGAGTATTAAACTATTAATTAGACGTTTACTTTATTTGACCGTCTTTTATAGTATTTGTAGAATTCTATTTGTTTTTTTTCAGTACGATTCCTTTGAAGAAATAAATCTTATAAACTTCATTGGTGGAATTCGATTCGATTTATCAGTTATTGTTTATTCGAATGTGCTCATAATTTTAGGACATATTTTACCGGGTAGATTTAAGTTTGATTCGAAGTATCAAAAGCTTCTAAAAGTTTTATTTTTTGGTTTTAACATAATTCTTCTTGCAACCAATTTTGTTGATTTCATTTATTATGATTTTACCGGAATCAGAAGCACTTTTAATCTTATCACCGCAGAGGGTATGGAGAAAGAATTCTCTTTATTAATTCTAAATTTTCTGACTCAGTATTGGTATGTTTTAACCTCCTTTATAATATTTGGATTACTTTTTTGGAAATGGATTCCTTCCCATGACTACAAGAATGAGTCACAAAAGGAATCTTCTAAGCAATGGATGTTTCAATCCTTTGTTTTTGTTGCAATGCTTATATTTTTTTTAGTCATTGCTAGAGGAGGATTACAACCCAAACCAATCGATAGAATTGATGCGGTAGATTATGCTGATGAGGACCAAACTGCTGTGGTGCTCAATACACCTTTTTGTATTATGAAAACCCTTTTCAAAAAGGAAAAACTTCCTTATTTGAAATATTTTGATGAAGATCAACTTAACTCGATTTATAACCCCGTCAAAAAATACGAGTTCACAGAACCATTTACCAAAAAAAATATAGTTATCATTATACTTGAAAGTTTTGGTGACGAAAATGTTAGCTTTTCCAATCCGAAAATTGGAAACACACCCTTCCTCGATTCTTTAATAACCAAATCCTTATACTTTCCGAATGGATATGCCAATGGGAGAGTTTCCATAGATGCCCTCCCATCTATCTTATCTGGAATACCAAGTATTTTTGGAGAATCTTATATCACCTCATCCTATGCATTTAATAATGTAGAAAGTCTACCCTTGATTCTATCGGGGGAAGGTTATGAAACCTCATTTTTTCACGGAGCTTTTAATGGAAGTCAGAACTTTGACTATTATGCCAGTATTGCAGGATTTGACAATTATTATGGGAAAAATGAATACCCTTACTCTGGTCACTATGATGGGTATTGTGGGATTTATGATGAGGACTTTTTTCAGTTTTTCAGTGAAAAATTAGACACAATGACCCCTCCTTTTTTATCATCGATTTTTACAATTTCTTCTCATATCCCCTTTTCAATTCCTGAAAAATACAAAGGAGAATTTGGATCTCCCAAATCTGAATTTTACGAATCTGTAGGTTATACAGACTATTCTTTAAAAAGATTTTTTGAATCAGTGAAAAACAAAGCTTGGTATAATAATACCTTATTTGTTATTACTGCGGATCATGTCTCACCACTGGCTAACCAAAACAATTTACCACCTTTAAAAAATTACCTAATACCGATACTCTTTTTTGATCCTTCAAAAATGAATCATGAGATCAATACAAAAGAAATGCAGCAAATTGATATCATGTCCAGTATCCTCAATTATTTAAATTATTCAAAGGATTTTGTGAGTTATGGTAATAGTTATCAAAGTCCCCAAAGTCTTATTATTAATCTAATCAATGAAAAGTATCATTGCATTAGTGACAATTGTTATTTTGTATTTGATGGCCTACAAATCACTGAACTTTATGATTTGAGTTTAGATCCTAAACTGGAGAGAAATTTAGTAAAGGAGAAAAGCCAACAGCTGAAAGAACTTTCAGATTTAATAAAAGCTTACTTACAATCCTTTCACAAAAATTTTAAAAACGATACACTTATATCCTCCAAATTGAAGTTGCAAAGTGCTTCCAGTACAAATTAAAACGTTATACGGCTACACTATGTTCTCTAAGAGCGTTGTTCAAGGAGGTCTTTTTATCCGTACTCTCTTTTCTTTGACCAATGATCAAAGCACAAGGTACCTGATAGTCACCTGCGGCAAAGGTTTTGGTATAGCTACCGGGAATGACCACCGATCTTTCAGGTACCTCACCGCGGTATTCGATAGGGCTTTCACCAGAAACATCAATGACTTTGGTAGAGGCGGTGATGACCACATTGGCTCCCAAAACGGCTTCTTTTCCTATTCTGGCACCCTCAACAACGATGCATCTTGATCCAATAAAGGCGTTGTCTTCGACAATCACAGGAGCGGCTTGAAGGGGTTCTAAGACACGACCGATGCCCACACCCCCGCTGAGGTGAACGTTTTTGCCTATTTGGGCACAACTGCCCACAGTGGCCCAAGTATCGACCATGGTTCCAGCATCTACATAAGCACCGATATTGACATAGCTGGGCATGAGAATCACTCCGCTAGAAATATATGCACCATAGCGAGCAACGGCATGAGGAACGACCCGAATGCCTTTTTCTTTATAACCTGTTTTAAGAAGCATTTTGTCGTGGAATTCCATAGGGCCTGCTTCTAGGGTCTCCATCTTTTGGATAGGGAAATACAGTACTACTGCTTTCTTGACCCATCCGTTCACCTGCCAACCGCCATCGGTGGGACTGGCGACTCGCAACTTTCCAGTGTCTAATTGATTGATGACTTCTCTTATGGCTTCTTGGGTCTCACTTTTTTCAAGTAGTGATCGATCTTCCCATGCGGATGCTATGATACTTTGCATATTGTTTTTTTTCAAAAATACTCAATTCAGTAGTTTTAATCGCCATAATTGTCTTCCCAAAAAAAGTATATTTGTAAACACAATGGGAGTCCTAATAGGAATAGATTTCGGAAAAAAACGAACGGGATTGGCTCATACCGATCCTCAACAAATAATTGCCAGTGGATTGACCACTGTAGCGACCCAAAAGGCACTGCCTTTTCTCACCGATTACGAGAAAGAAAATCCGATTGAAAAGTTTGTTATCGGAGAGCCCAAACAAAAAGATGGGAATCCATCAGAGATCGAGCAGGATATTCTGAGCTTTATCCGTCATTTAAAAAAGACATTTCCAACAGTGATGATTGTTCGACAAGATGAGCGCTTTACCTCAAAAATGGCCTTTAATAGTCTGATTCAAACCGGAGCCAAAAAGAAAACAAGAAAAGACAAGGCAGTCATTGACGAAATCAGTGCAACCTTGATTTTACAGTCTTATTTGACATCAAATTCTAAACCAGTTGTATGATATTACCGATCGTGGCATATGGGGCTAATGTTCTAAAAGTCAAAGCATCTCCTGTGGACAAGGGGGATCCCAATTTGGGTAAGTTGATTGCCGATATGTGGGAAACCATGTACAATGCAAACGGAGTGGGTTTGGCAGCTCCACAAATAGGAGAGTCCTTACGATTGTTTGTGATTGATGCTTCTCCCTTTGCTCAAGACGAGGATTTAAGTCCAAAGGAGGCCAAAGTTTTAAAAGATTTCAAGCGAGTTTTTATCAATCCCACAATGATAGAAGAGACGGGTACTGAATGGGATTTTACAGAAGGATGTTTGAGTATTCCCAATATCAGAGAGGATGTTTCACGAAAAGAAAAAATAACCATAGCGTTTTTGGACGAGCAATTTAACGAACAAACATTGACTTTAGATGGTCTT
>JAACDY010000152.1 GCA_009936675.1 Bacteroidota bacterium | reverse complement strand
TCTTGAATTCTTAGAATATTTGAAAAATCAATTGTGATATGGGTTTTCGGGAGTGTTGGACCAAATCACATACTTGCCTCCAAGAGCTTTCATTTGCTCTCTCCATAAACCTTCTGTTTGGTGAGATAAAATGTTGGCCGCAAAAGGATTTTCCACCACCACCCACGAGTTGGCTCCGATTTCTTGTTTTAACTGATCACTGGACCAACCTGAATAGCCCAAGAAGAATCGAATGTCCTTGGGACTGAGTACGCCATCATTGACCAATGCCAAGACTTTTTCGAAATCACCACCCCAAAATAATTTATCGTCTATTTTAAAGCTCCCAGGGATTAGATGTCCAGCATTGTGGACAAAAAACAAGTTGTCTTGTTCTACTGGCCCTCCATTGTAGAGCGGAAAACTTATTTGAATTTCGGGGAGAATATCTTTGAGTTCATAGCCTAGGGGCTTGTTGATGATAAAACCCAGAAAACCCTTATTTTTTTTTTCAACCATGATCACTATAGATCGATGAAAATTTTGATCTCCGAATATTGAAGGTTCCGCAATAAGTAGCTTTCCTGATTCCATTAATGTATAAATGTAGGTTTTCGTATTATAATTTAGTCAATTAATGATTTAAACCCAAAAAAAAAGCCTCCCAAAGGGAAGCTTTAATTGTTTTTGGGCTTTTAATGCTTAGTTGACAGAGCCAGATAATTCAGCACCAGCTTTGAATTTGACAACATTTTTGGCAGCAATTTTGATGGTGGCTCCAGTCTGAGGGTTTCTACCTTCTCTCGCAGCTCTTTTGGAAACAGACCAAGACCCAAATCCAACTAGGGAAACGCGTCCTCCTCCTTTTAGTGTTTTACCAACACTACCAATTAATGATTCTAGCGCTGCTTTTGCAGCCGCTTTGGAGATGCCAGCATCTGCCGCCATAGCATCAATTAATTCTGATTTATTCATAATCTTAAAGGTTAATTATTATAAACACAAATTTATACGCTTTCCCAAAAGACCAATGAAAAAACCGCTGAAATCCCCATTATTGTTAATAAAAACCAATATTTGTTGATAATGGCAGGGCTTTGAACTCAAGAAACTTCTACTTTTTTGGAAAATGTACTGCCATTCAGCA
Organism: Bacteroidota bacterium; assembly: GCA_009936675.1. GTDB lineage: Bacteria > Bacteroidota > Bacteroidia > Flavobacteriales > Flavobacteriaceae > UBA8316. Next base: position 3,384 of record JAACDY010000152.1, on the reverse strand, counting down.
GATCAACGATACTCATTCTTTTTTTGTTGGGGAACTGTAAAATCTTGCAATTAAGAAAGCCAGTGGGATGGGCGATCCGAATTGTTTTGTCTTCTATGATGACTTGTTTCGGTTCGAACTGATGGTTTACCTTTACGATTTCTGCTTCAAATATTTTGATGACTGCCGTTTTATCGTCTTCGATCCAATTGAATCTTGCTCCTGGGTAGGGAGACAAGCCCTTTATTTTTGCCTCAATGGTTTCAAGAGATTGATCCCAATCGATAAAAATATTTTCTTTATTGAGTTTGGGCGCAGCGTTTTCCGTTCCCTTGGTTTCTTGTTTTTGTGGACTGATGCATTCCTCAAAGATACCTTTGATGGTTTTGCATATCAGTGCGCTTCCCTTTTCAGCCAATTTATCGTGTAGACTACCAGCGGTATCTTTTTCCTCGATCTCAACTTTTTCCTGAAGTAGGATGGCTCCGGTATCAATCTCTTCATTGATAAAAAAGGTGGTTACACCACTGTGTTTTTCTTGATTGATGATCGCCCAATTGATGGGTGCAGCACCCCTGTAGTCGGGCAGGAGGGAGGCGTGAAGATTAAATGTTCCTAAAGGAGGAATCGACCATACCTTTTTGGGTAGCATCCGAAAGGCAACCACGACCATCAAGTCTGGCTCCAAAGCATTCAATTGTTCTATAAATTCGGGGTCTTTGAGATTGGTGGGCTGCAAAACGGGTAGGTTTTGGGCTATTGCAAATTGTTTTACCGCAGAGGTCTTTATTTGTCTCCCTCGACCTGCGGGACGATCCGGTGCGGTTACCACAGCAACGATATTGAATTCTTCTTCAACGATTTTCTCCAAACACTTCACTGCGAAAACGGGAGTACCAAAAAAAATAATTTTTTTACTCATTTCAGGTAAAACTGATTTATTTCATTCAATCCAATAATGTTCTCTTCCATCATATCGTGCAAAGCTATCACAATGGAATCGTTTGATGTTCCTATTTTCAAACCTATTTGATATGCGTTTTGTGCTTCCTCTGCTAAAATTTTTTTGATTTCCAATCTCACCTCTGTGTTTGGACTACTGTTTTTTTGACAACTTCTTGCAGAACATTGCTGACAATTGTCCGATTTCTTTTCTCCGAAGTACTGCAGTATTCTATTGCGTTTGCATTCGAATTTTTCAAAGGCATAGTCGAGCATAAAAGCAATTTTGTCGATTTTTAACTGATTGTGAGCTGCGGTTCTTTTGAGAAATGGATTCAGGGTGTATTGGTCCTCCCGTGGCACTTTCCAGAAGAGTTTGATGTCTGTATTGGACTGTTTATACTCCATAATATTCTCTTTGTTCATCAAACTCATTTGTTTTTGAATTTCATCAAAACCTAAGCCCAGTAGATCAACGACCTGTCCCAGATTGATTTTCTTTTCTTTTCTAAAAAGTTCTTCATAATTGCGCATCAAAAATTGAAGTATTCTAGCGGCATCGTCTCCCTGCTCTGTCCTGCTTAGAGCTGCGGAGGGACTGCATTTGATCTTTAAATGGGTTTGGGTTTCATGTATGTATTGCATTTCCAAAACCCCCTCTCTGTCTAGTATTCCAAAACAGTGCTGAGCTTTTTTGGGATGAAAATTATAGGCGTTGCAAAAGTCCTTCAGACTGAGCCTATATTCTTCTCCCTCACCTTCCCCGTAGCTGATATGGAGGTAGTCACAGAGTTTTTTAAAAAAGCGTTTGAGGTATTTTGAGTCGGGAAGATGACTCAAAAACTGATTTTCCAATCGGTCTTTATCTGCAGGGTGAACCAAAAGAACAGCCACCGAAGGAAGTCCATCTCTTCCAGCCCTTCCTGTTTCTTGATAGTATGACTCCATGCTTTCTGGCATGATCAAATGAATGACTTTCCTGACGTTGCTTTTGTCAATACCCATCCCAAAAGCATTGGTGGCCACCATAATGGGTTGTACCTCTGTTTTCCAATCTTCCAGTATTTGTTTTTTTTGCCTTGCCTCCAAACCACCGTGATAAAATCCCGCTTTTAGACCCCATCTTTGGAGTTGTTGGGCAGTGTGTTCTGTTTTGGAACGGGATCGACAATAGACGATGACCGATTCGCTAGGGGAAGAGGTCAGTAGCTTTTTCAGTGTCCCCATTTTATCCTCTACTTGGCGAACTTCGAGCTGTATGTTTTTTCGTTCAAATGAGGTGCTGAAGGTTTTGGGATGGTTCAGGCCTAGGGCCAAATGGATGTCTTTTAACACTTTTGGAGTAGCGGTTGCAGTAAGTGCCATAAAGGGGGTATGGGGAAACAAGGGGCGTAAATTTTTTATAAGCCTAAAGGCGGGCCTGAAGTCGTGTCCCCACTCCGAAACACAATGCGCCTCGTCAATGGCAATGCCTTTGATGGGTAATTTTTCGAGTTGTAGAAGAAATTCCTCGCTGGTCAATCTTTCGGGAGAACAGTAAATCAGTTTAAAATTGCCGTTACGGGCATTTTCCAATTGACGATAAATATCATTTTTACCCCCCTGTCTCTCAAAAAACATCGATTTTATTCCCCGTTGGTTGAGTTGATTCACCTGATCTTGCATCAGCGAAATCAGTGGTGAAATTACCAGGGTTTGACCCTCGTTAAGCAAGGCAGGGAGCTGATAACAAATGGATTTTCCACCCCCAGTGGGCATCAATACCAGCGTGTCTTTTCCTTTGAGGTAATGTTGGATCACTTCCTCTTGTAAAGGCCTAAAGGCATTGCTCTTCCAGTATTGCTTTAAGTAATCAAGCATTTTTTCCATGATTCAAGTAATCGAGTAGGATCGAAATCCTTACTTCTGGGCTTTCAAAAGGAATTTCGACAATGGGAATCTTATATTTTTGATAGATTTTTTTGATATAAAAATAGAGCTTTTCAGCTTCCTCGAAATCTTCCTTTCGTTCATTGTCTTGGGAATAAATGGCCTTCCAAGGGGGGAGGAGCATGGCCATGTCATAGGGAAAAGCTGATGGGTCAAACTGTTGAGAATCATAAGGCACTCCAATACAGTCCAAGTAGGCCACCACATCATGGAGACCTCTATCGAAGAATATGTATGGACCTTGTGTTTTGTTGATTTCTGGTTTGAATTTTTCATATTGTTTCTTTCTTTCTTTCCAGACTTCCTCACTGAAATAGAGCGGCTGAGATTTAAAAATATTATTTTCTCCCATCTTTTGAGCATTTTCGATGAGGGTTCTCGAAAATTCATCAACACATTTGTAGCCCTTACGACGCAACAAACCGACCAAGGTGCTTTTTCCACTTCCCGGTCCTCCGCTAATGACTATTTTTTTATTTTCAAACAGAGGCATAAGTGCTATTTAAATAATAGAGATATCAACTATATTTGCAC
>JAACDY010000151.1 GCA_009936675.1 Bacteroidota bacterium | reverse complement strand
GAGAATCAGCCTCTGTGAGATTGGAATTTAGTTTATCCAGTGTATTAGATTCCTTCTGTGGAACGGAATCTGTCAGTATATTTTTTTCGATCTCAGCGGTCTTAACAAGTGCAAGAGAATCAGCTGATATCTGCGATTGCAAATGGTTGAGGCAAAAAAATATTAACAAACCTACTGTATAAATTGACTTTGTTTGCAAACCGAATAGTCCTAAATTTGTGATTCGTTAAATATTTAGTGATTAAAATTAAGGATATTTTTATTGTTGAATGCAGAATTAACTTTTAATTCAATGCTCTTTAAATCAATACCGATGCGTTTTTTTAAGCTCCATTTGGTTGTCCTCTTGTACTTTGGATTTTTGATGAACCCATTGTACGGTTATTCTTTGTCTAAAAAAACTTTTGTTGTGGTCTTGGATGCAGGGCATGGTGGGCACGATACTGGTAACAGAGGAAATGGTTATTACGAGAAAACCATAGCACTAAATATAGCGCTTAGCATTGGAAAAATACTGGATAAGTATCAGGATATAAAAGTCATCTACACTCGAAAATCAGACAAATTTGTAAAACTAGTGGATCGGGCAAGTATTGCCAACAAAGCCGATGCCGATTTGTTCATTTCAATTCATTGTGATGCTTTTACCTCTTCCAAAGCTTATGGAGCAGGAACTTTTGTGCTGGGACTACACGCCAATCAAAGAAATTTTGAAATTGCCAAAAGGGAAAACTCCGTGATTTTCTATGAGGAAGATTACGAAAAGAATTATGATGGCTTTGATCCCAACAATCCAGAGTCTGTCATTAGCCTCACCCTGATGCAAGAAACCTATTCCAATCAAAGTATCGAAGCCGCTGCTACGATTCAGAAAAGTTTTGTCGCCAATTTGGGCAGAAAAGACAGAACAGTAAAACAGGCTGGATTTGTAGTTTTAAAATACACCTATATGCCCAGTGTTTTGGTGGAAACTGGTTTTTTGACCAACCGCAGAGAGGGAGCTTATCTCAATTCCAAAAAGGGTCAAAATGAAATTTCCAAAGCCATCGCCAAAGCCATAGTGAATTACAAAAATGAATTGGAAAAAGGAGTGGTAAATCAACAATTGTTTGATGAAAAAGAAGCTCCAAAAGAAGCGGCTAAAATAACTTCAAATGAAACCAAAGACATTCGTTTTATGGTTCAATTGGCGGCCAGTAAAAAACCCATTGAGGCAAAACCCTATAACTTTAAGGGGTTAAAAAATATTGTCAGACAAAAAGAAGGTATCTATTACAAATATTTCTTTGGAAATTCTAAAAGCTATAAACTCATCCAAAAAGAACAACGAAAAGCCCGAAGAGCAGGTTTTAAATCTGCTTTTATTGTTTCTTTCAGAGGAAATCAAAAAATCAAATTATCGGAGGCATTAGATGCTTTGAAATAAACGCTATCCATAAAAAATATATTAAGTTTGTATGTCTTGTAAACCAATATCAATTTGAAAATCAATAGAGAAGTTAAAGCGGCAATATTGGTCTTGAGCGGGGTTGCCTTGTTTGTATATGGGTATAGCTTTCTAAAAGGCAATGCCATTTTTAAAAATACCAAAACCCTTTATGGGGTCTATCAGGAAGTTGAAGGTCTAATCTCAGGAGCCAAAGTGACGATCAATGGACTGAGTGTTGGTAAAATATCTAAAATTGATTTCCTTCCTAACACCACCAAAATTTTGATCACCATGGAGGTGAGAGAAGAATTAGATTTTTCCAATGAAAGCAGTGCCATGCTTTATGAAACTGGACTCATTGGTGGAAAAGCAATTGCTATTGTTCCTGTTTTTAATTCCAAAACTGTGATCAAAGATGGTGACACACTAAAAACCACCGTAAAACCCGGCTTGACTGAACTCATCAATCGTCAAATTGAACCTTTACAAATGAAAATTGAAAGTATGCTGACTAGTGCAGATTCTTTGTTTGCCGGTGTGAGTAATGTTTTGGACAACGATACCCAATCCAATCTAAAGAAAACCTTGGAAAACCTTTCCATAACCACCAATAATTTGAACAAGGCTTCCCTGTCAGCAGTTGAAATATTAAATACCAATCAAAAAAATCTTAATCATACCTTCCGCAACCTTAAAAATACTTCCGAGAATCTAAAGTCCATTACCGATTCCATCTCAAACGCACAACTCAGTCATACCATCAGATCTTTTACCCAGACCTTTGAAAGCCTGAATAAGATTGTCTCTACCATTGAATCGGGTGAGGGGACAGTTGGTAAATTGATCAATGATGAAATCCTTTACCAAAATTTAGCAGCGGCCTCAAAAGAACTGAAGAGCCTTCTGAGTGATCTAAAAAATCACCCCAAAAGATATGTCCATTTTTCTCTTTTTGGAAAAAAAGAGCAACCGTACAATAAAGAAGAAAACTAAAACTCAAAAATGGCTTATTTTCCCAATATCATTTTTGGATTAGTTTTACTCACAGCCATTTTCTTGTTTAGAAGAAATATCCTTTTCATCAAAAGAAACATACTAATAGGTCAAGCCCTTGACAGATCAGATCGACCCTCAGAGCGCTGGTTCAATATGATCCGAATTGCTTTGGGGCAATCCAAAATGGTCACCCGACCCATTGCAGGTATTCTTCACATCATTGTTTATATCGGTTTTATAATCATCAATATTGAACTTGTTGAAATAGTCTTGGACGGTTTGTTGGGAACCCATCGATTGTTTGCTCCTCTAATGGGCGAGGTTTACAATTGGCTTATCGCTTCATTTGAAATTTTGGCCGCATTGGTTTTGGTGAGCGTTGTACTGTTTTGGCTTCGCCGAAATGCCCTAAAAATTAAACGCTTTTGGAAACCCGAAATGAAGGGTTGGTCCAAAAATGATGCTGATTATATACTGTATTTCGAGATTGTATTGATGACACTTTTTCTCTCCATGAATGCAACAGATCAAGTGCTTCAAGATTTGGGAAACCCTCATTACACCAAAGCGGGATTGTTTCCTGTATCCCAATTGATGACTCCATTATTTTCTTCCCTATCTGCCGCAACGCTAGTGATAATGGAACGTACTTTTTGGTGGTTGCACATCACTGGGATTTTAATTTTCCTCAATTATCTCTATTATTCAAAACACCTACACATTCTTTTGGCATTTCCCAACACCTATTTTCAAAATCTAAATCCCAAAGGAGCGTTTAAAAATAACGAGACCGTTACCAAGGAAGTAAAACTGATGATGGATCCCAATATGGACCCCTATGCCACTCCTGCTGAAGACACTGTTCCGGCCAAATTTGGTGCTTCGGACGTAACCGATCTCAACTGGGTTCAGTTGATGAATGCCTACACCTGTACCGAATGTGGTCGATGTACCGACGAATGTCCCGCCAATCAGACTGGTAGACTATTGTCTCCCCGAAAGATCATGATGGATACCCGAGATCGATTGGAAGAAGTGGGGAGGAACATCAACCAGAATGGCAGCTTCCAAGATGACGGAAAGCAATTGCTCGATGATTATATTACCAAAGAAGAGCTTTGGGCTTGTACTTCTTGTAATGCTTGTGTAGAAACCTGCCCCATTGGGATTGACCCTCTCTCAATTATTATGGATATGCGACAATATTTGGTAATGGAGCAATCCGCCGCCCCAAGTGATTTGAATAATATGATGAGTAACATAGAAAACAACGGTGCACCATGGCCTTTCAACAATCAAGACCGAATGCTTTGGGCCAACGAAAATTAATTTAATCTGAATTATGGAAAAAGAGGAAGCGGAAAGCTACTTACACAAAAAAGTTGAAAATGGCGAAATTGTCAGTCCTGTCCTACCTGATGGGATCAAAAATTATTTGATCGATATTGATGGAACAATTTGTGACGACATTCCCAACGAGGAACCCGAACGAATGGCCACTGCCAGTATTTATCCCGATGCATTGGAAACCCTCAACAAATGGTATGATGAAGGTCACTTGATTTGTTTCTTTACTTCAAGAGTAGAGGCCCACAGAGAGGTCACCGAACAATGGTTAAAGACCAATGGATTCAAATACCATAGCCTTCTTATGGGCAAGCCCAGAGGAGGAAACTATCATTGGATTGACAACCACTTGGTAAAGGCTACCCGATACAATGGGAAATTCACCGATCTGATTGAAAAAGAAGTAACCATCGAGGTTTTTGATGATGGACAAGACCACTAATTAAAAGATTCCATATGCAGGTTCCTACCCTTGCAGAATTAACGGCAGAAGGAAAAAAACCCGAAGTTTTATTTTGGGTGGGTTGTGCCGGCAGTTTTGATGAGCGTGCCAAGAAAATAACAAAATCCTTTGTGAAGATACTTCACAAGGCGGGGGTATCATTTGCGGTTTTAGGAACCGAGGAAAGTTGTACAGGTGACCCAGCCAAAAGGTCAGGGAATGAATTTCTTTTTCAAATGCAGGCCATGGCCAACATAGAGGTAATGAATGCCTATGAGGTTATGCGAATTGTGACCACTTGCCCACATTGTTTCAATACCCTTAAAAATGAATATCCCTCTTTGGGGGGGCAGTATGAGGTGATGCATCATACCACTTTTATCAATACATTGCTAAAGGAAGAAAGATTTACCATCTCTGGATCCGAATACAAAGGGAAAAGAATTACCTATCACGATCCCTGCTATTTGGGTCGAGCCAATCAAGTCTATGAAGCACCGAGAGAGCTCATCCAAAAATTGGATGCTGAGTTGGTTGAAATGAAGAATTGTAGGTCTAAGGGACTTTGTTGTGGTGCCGGAGGGGCTCAAATGTTTAAAGAACCCGAAAAAGGCAACAAAGACATCAATATTGAAAGAACCGAACAAGCACTTGAAACTCAACCCCAAATCATCGCAGCAGGTTGTCCCTTTTGCAATACCATGATGACCGATGGGGTAAAAAACAAAGAACAAGAAAATCAGGTTCTTGTTCAAGACATCGCTGAATTGATTTCTAAAGCCGAAGATTTATAAAGAATGTTTGTCCCCTTCGATCAACTTCCCGATCAATCTCGAGTTTGGATATACCCCTCCAATCGACGGTTTACCCCCGATGAGCTTTCCTCCATTAGAGAAAAAGCCGAAGCATTTTTAAAACAATGGACCGCCCACGGTGCAGTGGATCATCAAGGGGACTTGGTCGCCCTCAAGTCTTTGTTACTCAACAATATCTTAAT
>JAACDY010000150.1 GCA_009936675.1 Bacteroidota bacterium | reverse complement strand
TCGATCTTAACTATACCATAGATAAAAGTGATTTTGCTAAATATTTGGAAGCCGCCAATAAGGAATTATTCCAAAAGAAATCAAATGCTTTAAATCCATTACAGGAGCAATTCCAGTTGGGGGAATTACAGGAGCTATTAAAAGCTGAAAGTGACCCCGATTTTATCCGATTGGCCAAAGAATACCTCCCTATAAAGTTCAGTAGAAGACATGGTGACCCCAGCCGACCCTGGAACAAGTTTTCCATCAACACTAAAAATGAGTTGGATGGGTCCAAAATATTGGACTATCAAGGGAATTGGAGGGATATTTTCCAAAACTGGGAAGCCCTTGCACATTCCTATCCCGATTTTATTGAGGGAATGATTTATAAGTTTTTAAACGCCTCTACCTTCGAAGGTTACAACCCTTATCGACTTACTAAAGACGGATTCGATTGGGAAACTATTGAACCCAATAATCCTTGGTCCTACATCGGATACTGGGGTGATCATCAGATCATTTATCTGCTCAAGTTCTTAGAGTTTAGCGAAAAATACTTTCCCAGTAAACTCAAATCAATACTCGAAAAAAATTTGTTTGTTTTTGCAAATGTTCCCTACAAAATAAAAGCCGTTGATGAAATATTCAAAGATTCCAAAAACACTATTGATTTTGATGTTGAAGCCCATGATAGAATTCAAAACAGAAAAAATAAAATAGGAGCCGACGGTGCTTTGCTTCAAGACGCAAAAGGAGAGATTTACAGGGTCAATTTTATTGAAAAAATCCTAGTAACCCTTTTGGCCAAAATGTCCAATTTTATCCCTGAGGGAGGAATTTGGATGAATACCCAACGTCCTGAATGGAATGATGCCAATAACGCACTTGTTGGTAATGGTGTATCCATGGTTACGCTATATTATTTGAGAAGGTTTTTATCTTTTTTCAAAGGACTTATTTTACAATCAGACGCTATGAGTTTCGACATTTCTACGGAGCTCTACCAATTTTTTACCCGATCACTTCAAACCCTTGAGCAATATGAATCTTTACTGAATTCAAAAATTAACGATCAAGATCGAAAGTTAATATTTACAGGCTTAGGAACAGCAGTAAGTGATTATCGTGAAGCAATATACAAGCGCGGTCATTCCTCTGAAAAAGTCCAAATAAGTATCGCTGAGTTGGATGCTTTTATTCAACTTTCCAAATCCTTTGTAGAGCATACCATAAATACCAACAAAAGGGAGGACAAGCTCTATCATTCCTACAACTTGGTCAGCATAGAGGAAGATCGGTTCACCATTTCCCATTTGCCCGAAATGTTAGAGGGTCAAGTTGCAGTTTTGAGTTCTGGCATTCTTTCAACACTTGAAAGTCTTGAGTTACTCGACAGCCTCAGAAAAAGTAAACTCTATCGCAAAGATCAAAAAAGTTATATTCTCTACCCTGACAAAGATTTATCCCCATTTCTTCAAAAAAATCTTATTCCATCGGATAGAGTAGCCCAAAGTTTACTCTTGCAAAAACTCCTAAAAGCAAATAATGTAGATATCATTTCAAAGGATGTTTTGGGACGATATCATTTTAATGCATTCTTTAACAATGTTAACGGACTAAAAATAGCGTTGGAATCTTTGCCCGAAGAATATCAGTCATTGGTGACAAAGGAATCTCAAGACATATATTCATTATATGAGTCTGTTTTCAATCACAAATCCTTTACGGGAAGATCTGGAACGTTTTTCGGTTACGAGGGACTGGGATCGATCTATTGGCACATGGTATCAAAGCTATTACTGGCCAATTTTGAAGCCGTATCAAAAGCCATTGAATTGGGCGTCGAAAAAAAGTGGATTGATCGATTGGCGATCCATTTCCACGAAATCAATGCGGGTATTGGTGTTCACAAATCTCCAGAACATTACGGTGCTTTTCCAACCGATCCCTACTCACACACCCCTAAAGGAAAAGGAGCGCAACAACCGGGTATGACGGGTCAAGTACAAGAAGATTTACTCCGTAGAGCCGGAGAATTGGGAGTCAAAGTCCAAGCAGGTGCTTTGTGTTTTGAACCGGTATTGCTCAGAGATCATGAATTTATGGAACAGGCCCAAGTATTTTCCTATGTTGATATTCATCAAAACAAAAGCGAGATTCAATTGGCCAAGAATTCATTGGCTTTCACCGTTTGTCAAGTACCTATAGTCTATCAAAAATCTGATGAAAATGTAATTGAAGCCCATTCAAAAGACGGTAGTATTAATCATTTAAAAGGAAATCAACTCGACTTGAAAATAAGTCAATCAATATTCAGTAGATCGGGAGAATATGTAAAAATCATTGTATTTATTGACCCCCAAAACTTTTAATCTTGATCAACTTTAGGCGCTCCATAAAAATGTCTAAAACTGTATTGAAAAAAACCTTCAGTCAACTGCCGGTTTACATTGCGATTTTTTATGAGACTTTTCAGGATTTTATCAAGTTGGTGGATCATAATCAGTCCCCTCATATACTATCCCTTCAAACTCCCCACGAGAAATGAAAGGTATTTATTTCTTCTTATCAATTTATGGGTTGGGTATAGCCTTATTTATTTCGAGCTGCAATCCTTCTTTGGATAGGGTCAGCACTCAGGGCAGGCAAATTTGGGTCAATGACAGCCCATATTTTATTAAAGGGATATGTTACAGTCCAGTCCCCAAGGGAAAAGAAAAAAGAGACTTCAG
>JAACDY010000149.1 GCA_009936675.1 Bacteroidota bacterium | reverse complement strand
TCCAGATATCTTTTGTATTACCTCCACCACGGGCTCATATTGTAGGCTAAACATCAAAAAGAACAGAAATGCACCATATAATATATACAAGACAAAATTCGCCACAGAAATAGGCAAACGATCTTCCAAATGTTCCTCGCCAAAGTGATAACTGCTAAACATTACAAAAATGATTAATGCAAGACCAGGGAGCGTAAAAAAGAAGACGGCACCCAACAAAACAACCAAAATATACACTAAAATGGACTTAAAATAGAGATGGTTTAACTTTCCTTTAAAACTTTTAGAAATTATTTCAAGGTCATTTGCTCCGTGTAAAATTCCTAGGGTCAAAACAGCAAAACCCCATAAAAAATCGGTAAAAACATCTGATAACAACGGAACCACCAGGATAAACAGAAAAGTGACTAAAATGCTAATTTGGTAATATTTGGTCGCCTGAAATATCAATTTGATAAAGTTTTTCTCAAAAAATATTTAATAATATAGTGAGTAAGTTTAATTTTTTTTAAATTTACCTTAACAAAATAAATAATTAATTTAATTATGGAAAATCTTTTTAATTTATCTGCTGTGGCACCTGCGATGGCTACAGACGATTATGTAGGGTTCACTTTCTTTGTGGGTTGTATGGCAATGATGGCAGCATCAGCGTTTTTCTTCCTATCAATGAACTCATTTGACAACAAATGGAGAACCTCTATTTTGGTATCAGGTTTGATTACCTTTATCGCTGCGGTACACTATTGGTACATGAGAGACTACTGGGCAACTAATGCTACTTCTCCAACATTCTTCCGTTATGTGGACTGGGTGTTGACCGTACCATTAATGTGTGTTGAGTTTTACCTTATTCTTAAGGCGGCTGGAGCCACAAAATCATTAATGTGGAAACTTATCTTCCTTTCTGTAATCATGTTAGTAACAGGTTACTTTGGAGAAGCAGTTCACACAACGGGTAACGGTCCTGCATTGTGGGGTCTTATCTCTGGTTTGGCTTACTTCGCTATCGTTTATGAAATCTGGAAAGGTGGAGCTGCCAAGCTTGCTGAAGCTGCTGGTGGAGCCGTTCTTTCTGCTCACAAAACACTTTTGAAGTTTGTATTCATCGGATGGGCGATCTATCCTATCGGATACATGGCCGGTACTGAAGGATGGTACAGCGGAATCTTTGGTGGTCTTCCCATGGACGTTATCTATAACGTTGGTGATGCGATCAACAAAATCGGATTCGGTTTGGTTGTTTACAACTTGGCTGTTAATTCTAAGTAATCTTACAAGTAGCAGTTTTACTGCACAAGATAAAGGAATCGCTCTTCGGAGCGATTTTTTTTTACATGCTATCGGGCAAAGTCATACCCAACAGACCACTGGCATATTCGATATTGTTTGCTACCGCTTGGCAAAGCAACAAACGCAGGGACTGTAACTTTTGATCCTCCTCACCAAAAACACTGACATTCTGATAGAAGGAATTGAATAATTTGACCAAATCGAATAGATAATTGGCCACCAATGCGGGACTGTACTGCTCCCCAGCCGTTTTAATGAGTACCGGATAAGTACTCAAATGTTTTAGGATCTCTTTTTCCTTGTCCACCAAACTCAAATCGGAGTGCAGTTCTAACTCCCCCTCTACTCTACGGATCAGGGATTGAATCCGTGCATAGGCATATTGTATAAAAGGACCCGTATTACCGTTGAAATCAACAGAGGCCTCAGGGTCGAATAAAATCCTCTTTTTGGGATCGACCTTCAGGATAAAATATTTTAAAGCCCCCAAACCAATCTTTTGATACAGTTCATCTCTCTGATCTTGATCAAGACCATCGATTTTTCCGTGTTCGGCAGCGATGATTCCTGCAGTATTTTTCATTTGCTCGATCAGATCATCGGCATCGACCACCGTACCCTCACGGCTTTTCATTTTACCACTGGGCAAGTCCACCATACCATAACTCAGGTGGAAAAGGGAATCAGCCCAAGAATAGCCCAACTTTTGTAGTACCAAAAACAGCACCTTAAAATGGTAGTCCTGTTCGTTCCCCACCGTATAGACCATTCCCTTTACTTGGGGATGATCGACCACCCGCTGGGTCGCCGTACCAATATCTTGGGTCATATAGACCGCTGTACCATCAGAACGCAACAATAATTTTTCGTCCAATCCTTCATCGGTCAGATCGATCCAAACCGATCCATCGTCTTGGGTATAAAAAACACCTTTGTCCAATCCTTCCTGAATGATGGATTTTCCCAAAAGGTAGGTTTCACTTTCGTAATAATAAGAATCAAAGTCAATCCCGAGTTTTTGATAAGTCGCCTCAAAACCGTCATAAACCCACTGATTCATTTGTGCCCAAAGCTTTCTTACTTCGGGATTATTATTTTCCCATTCCCGCAACATTTGTTGGGCTTCCAACAACAGGGGCGCTTTTTTCTCCGCTTCTTCTTGCGAACTTCCTTGCTTGACCAATTCTGCGACTTGCTCACGATATTTGGTTTCAAACAGTACATAGTATTTACCCACCAATTGATCACCCTTCAGTCCCGAACTTTCAGGGGTCTCCCCCACTCCAAAACGTTGCCAAGCCAACATGGACTTGCAAATGTGTATGCCACGATCATTGATGATCTGGGTTTTGATGACGTGATTTCCATTGGCCTCCAAGATTTTGGACACAGAGTCCCCCAAAAGATTGTTACGAATATGCCCCAAGTGTAAAGGCTTATTGGTGTTGGGAGAGGAAAACTCCACCATTAGGGTTGGAGCATCTTGGTCAGCATGGATGTGACCGTAATCCTTGACCTTTAAAAAATCCTCCAAAAAGCTTAAATAAAAGGCATCCGATATGGTAAGATTTAAAAATCCACTGACCACATTAAAATGGGAAACAAAAGGAGAATATTCTACCAAATGATTGCCTATTTTTTCTCCCAAGACCATAGGATTTTGACGGGTCAATTTTAACAATGGAAAAAGAACCAAAGTTATGTCCCCTTCAAAATCTTTTCGGGTGGCCTGAAATTCAAGCTTTTGATCCGAAAGGCCATACACCGAGGATAAATGTTCCAATACCGATTGGGAAAGAGAGTGTTCTAGGGATTCCATATATAGAATACAAAGATAATTATAAAGTGTAACTCTACCATCAGGCACTAATCACTTTATCTTTGAATTAAAAATGCTTTTAAACGTCTCATACAATGAACTGGACATAAAGGAAAAGATCGAGACAGCAGTGGCAAACCTTTTTCATTAAGGGAACGTTGGGCCAAAGGAGGCATGGGATCTTCCAAACTGGTTATAACCCAAACTTCTATTGACATTCACAATCTATTGATTTCTCTTCTAAAGAATGACTAATTTTCCTTTATACAAAAAATCGGATAATAAAGATTGTGGCCCAACATGTTTAAGAATTATTGTCACCTTCGAAAGCATTATACAAAGACCAAAGTGCAATATTATATGATGAGACGTTCACAACAAAGATTTGGTTCAATCGCAGGCAATGAATTTTTTTAAACAAAAAAAATCTTGGGCCTACTTCGCTATCGGCACCTTATGACTTATTTATTGTAATGATAACGACAGCCGGCGATCAATAATCGGTCATTTTCATATTTGTAAACCAACCGATGTTCTGAAGTAATTCTTCTTGACCAATAGCCTTGTAAACCTCCTTTTAAAGCTTCGGGCTTTCCTATGCCACCAAAAGAGGTTCGCATAGAGTTCTTTATAAGTTCATTGATGCGTATCACCATTTTGGTATCGACTTTCTGCCAATACAAATAGTCTTCCCATGAGGAGGCAGACCACATTAATTTCATCTATTCGATTAAATCTTTTTCAACGCCTTTTCCTGCTTCGAGTTCTTTGATGGAGTGGATTAAAACATCTCTGTTTTTTCCAGTCAGAAGATAGGTTGTTTCCTTCAATGAATTGTACTCATCCAATGAGATCAAAACGAGGTCTTTACCACCCTTTCGCTTGATAATGATATCGCTAACATCGTTGATAACCTTATCAAACCAATGTTTAAGGTTTGAACGAAAATCTGTATAATTTACTGTTTCCATCTTGTAAAGATAAAAAAGTACTTAAATAAGTTCTTTTGCCGTACTTAAATTGTTATGTTCAGGATAAACATCTAAAGACTTATCTTTGAAATAAAAAATGCTTTTAAACGTCTCATACAATGAACCGGACATAAAGGAAAAGATCGAGACAGCAGTGGGCAAACCTTTTTCATTAAGGGAGCGCTGGGCT
>JAACDY010000148.1 GCA_009936675.1 Bacteroidota bacterium | reverse complement strand
GATTATAAGCATTATACCTCACTATCTTTGATGGCTCATGTGTTGGGCATTCCCACCCCCAAAGATGACATAGATGGCAGCCAAGTGGCTCGGGTTTTTTACGAAGAAAAAAACATTGATCGGATCGTCATCTATTGCGAGAAGGACGTGATTACCATTGCCCAAGTTGTTTTGCGTTTGCGCAACCAACCCCTACTGCAACCTCAAGAAATCCAGCATTCATGAGTGAAAAAAAACCATTGTTGCAAGTAGAAGGCCTATCCATTTCCTCCCAGGAGCGCTTGCTTTTGAATGGGCTTTCTTTTGAAATCAATACGAATGAAATTGTAGCCATTGTGGGAGAATCTGGCAGTGGAAAATCCTTGACAGCTCTTTCCATTGCGGGCTTGTTGTTCCAAACCCCATTGGTTGTCAGCAGTCAAAAAATGCAGTTGAGCGGGCAAGAGCTTTCTCATTTGTCCCACAAAGATTGGCAAAGTGTCAGGGGGCAGGACTTGGGCATGATCTTTCAAGAACCCCAATCCAGTCTCAATCCCAGCATGCGCTGTGGCCCGCAGGTCATGGAACGTTTGCAAAAAAACAAAATCGGCAACCCACAAGACTATCGCAACAGGGTGTTGGAGGCTTTTGAACAAGTGCAATTGCCCCAGCCAGAACGTATATTTAAGGCCTACCCCCACGAACTCAGCGGAGGACAAAAACAAAGGGTGATGATCGCCATGGCACTTATTGGCAGTCCCAAGCTGTTGATCGCCGATGAGCCTACCACCGCATTGGATGTGACCGTACAAAAGGAAATATTGACCCTTATCAAAGCACGACAAAAAGCCCATAAAATGAGTGTTTTGTTCATCTCCCACGACCTGAGTGTGGTGGCCCAGTTTGCCGATAGGGTGCTGGTGATGCACCAGGGCAGATTGGTGGAAGGCGGAACCGTAGCCGAAATTTTTAAAAACCCACAAGATCCCTATACTCAAGGCCTTTTGTATGCCCGACCCCAAGCCGATAAGCGGCTCAAACGACTGCCAACCGTAGCAGATTTTTCCGAAAAACAAAAGAGCTTTAAATCCATTTCCAAGGCCACTAGGGCCAAAAAACACCAAGCGCTCTATGCCCAAAGACCCTTGTTGGAAGTCAAAGGTTTGGTCAAAGAGTATCCTCTTTCCCGATCTTGGTTTAAGGAAAAGCAAAGCCTAAAAGCTGTCAACGAGGTTAGTTTTGACCTCTATCCAGGGGAGACCCTCGGCTTGGTGGGCGAATCTGGATGTGGAAAATCCACCATCAGTCGCGCCTTGATCCATCTTGATCCTCCTACAGCGGGAGACATTCACTACAAAGGTCGTTCGATCATAGGACTCAACCCCAAGGAATTAAGGGAATTGCGCAAGCAAATCCAACTGGTTTTTCAAGACCCTTTAGCGGCTCTGCACCCGCTTAAACACGTTGGCGATGCCATCGCCGAACCGCTTTATGTTCACGATTTGGTCAGTGGTAAAGCCGCCCAAAAGGCAAGGGTGATTCAGCTTCTGGAACAGGTAGGTTTGGCCGCCGAATATTACCATCGTTACCCACACCAATTGTCAGGGGGACAAAGACAAAGGGTAGTCATTGCCCGCGCCTTGGCAACAGAACCTCAGTTATTACTACTCGACGAATCTGTGGCGGCTTTGGACATCTCCGTTCAGGCGCAGGTACTCAATCTACTCAACGATCTCAAAGAGGAACTGCAATTGTCCTACCTCTTTATTTCCCACGACCTGAATGTGGTCAAATATATGGCCGATCGGATTTTGGTCATGCAAAAAGGGCTGTTGGTAGAAGAAGGAGAAGCAGATGAACTGTATTTCCACCCCCAACAACCCTACACCCAAGAATTGATTGTGGCTTTACCGAGGATTTAATAAGATAGGTTTTAAAGCTAAGGACAAAAGGATAGATTCTACAACCTCGCATCCATACAGTCGTTTTAGCCAACATTCCCCTAAGAATTTCGTTTCAAACAAAATTTTAAAATTGAGATATGTAAAAAGTAAAATTTATAAAATATTCATATATTTAATTGTCCCAATTCTACTACTGCCATCAACCGATATTGGTCTCAGTTTTCTTTTTGGGAAATAAAGTAAATCGACGTTGAGTATATGATCTTGTAAATTGAGGACATATGCTTTTAGGTTTGACCCTTCAACAGTTGTGATGTAGGAATTGAATGATGTCCATTTAATCTCTCGTACATCAAGTATTAAAATTGTAATGGAATTTCGAATAAAACAACCGATGCATTTAATTGATAACATTCTAAAACTAAAAATACATGAAACGTATCAATCTAATCAGTTTAATTACACTACTATTTTTTTCTTGTTCAAAAAACAAAGAAGAGGTTTCTCCCGATTTAAAAGGTGGAACGGAGTACACAGTAACATTTAAAATTGATTGGAACAGTAAAGATTTTCCAAAAGACTTTCCCTCAAATGCTCATTTTTCCAAGCTCATTGGATGGAGTCACGATTCTGACCAAACTTTATTTAAAACCGGAACCCAAGCCTCAGCAGGAATAAAAAATATGTCTGAAACCGGAAGTACATCCCCCCTTAATACTGAATTAAAAGAGTTAATTGAGGGAAAGAAGGGATTTAACTATTTTATTGGAAGTGGCTTGGGAACAGGAACCGGGGAAATCGTTCTTAAGGTAGAAGTAACTGAGGAATTTCCTTCAGTAACATTGGCAACAATGGTTGCACCAAGTCCAGATTGGTACATCGCTGTAGTCAACATAAACCTACTGGAAAACAATTTGTTTGTGAGTGAAAAAAGAATGGGCAATCAACATAAAAAATCAATGCAAAGAACAAGGAGCCACGTTTTTCTTTAAACAATGGGGGACTTGGGGAGCTGATGGCGTAAAACGAAGCAAAAAGTCCAACGGAATAGAGATAGACGGGCAAGTATATCAAAACTATCCTGAACAGATTAAAGAGCATTTTCAATTAGCCAACGCATAGCCATACACATTGGCAAGCCGCACAAAGCCCCCTCACAATGCAAAACTTGCCAAAGAGTATGCGCCTTTGCCAACCTAAAACGAACGAATGAATGAAAAAGCCAGCAGAGAACAATGTATATAACTAATAGGGGGTTAAGTGCAAAAATGAAACGAAATGAATATCAATAAAGGTAAGTGTTTAACCGAAAAATTGCTGGTTTTAAACCCGCTACTGCTCATACATGGAACGTTGACAATAGAAAACTGATTCAAAACTTTAATATCATAAACTAAGTGTACACTAATCTCTTTTACTTAATTTTTATAATTTTTTCCAATACAGTTGAATTATGCTTTTTTAAAAGCATCCAAACCCGAAATAAGAAGTACGGCTCCCAAGGAAAGTATCCCTAGGACAATTTTCCAATACAGATCCAACGCTAAATCAGACATAAAAAAACCGTTAAAAACCCCTAATAATGAGATTCCTGTAGCCAACCATAGCTGCCTTTTTACATCAAAAGTGATGGGGTTTTTACAGTAGTGACAATTCCATTTTGACCAAATGGATTTAAGGGATAAATATTTAACGTGTTTTCTAAAACTGTATTGACAATTACAATGCGGGCAGGTTCTTACATTCATAGGTAGTGGAAATAGGGGTATCACCAATATAAGAAAAAGTTACAGATAAAATGATAAGAACAATCCTACAGACAAAATCCAGATGAATGTCTAAACCCTTAACCAAAACATTCCAAAGGTTTTATGGTGCCGGATTGGGAATGTCCTCATGGATATCCTCAATGGCTTTAAGTACTTCTTTGGAAAGTTTGACCTTATGAGTAGCGATATTTTCCTTGAGTTGATCCATAGTGGTGGCTCCGATGATGTTGGAGGTCACAAAACTGCGGTCGTTGACAAAAGCGAGGGAGAGGTCGGTGAGGGAAAGTCCCGTTTTTTCTGCCAGTTGGGCATACCGTTCGGTGGCTTCGAGGGATTTTTTACTGCTGTATCTTTTCATTCTGGGGAAAAGGTTTAACCTACTGTTCGGATGCGCCTTGCCGTTGCGGTATTTCCCAGAGAGCACACCAAAGCCAAGGGGGGAATAGGCCAAAAGTCCGATATTTTCTCTGTGGCAAATCTCGGAACTTCCGATTTCAAAAAGAAGATTGAGCAGGGAATAGGGATTTTGAACCGTGATCATTTTGGTGGCAGGAGTCTTGGAGGCTCTCAAAAACCGCATGATCCCCCAGGGGTTTTCATTGGACAGGCCAATATGTCGAATCTTCCCTGCTTTGATGTTGTCGTGTAGGGCATCGAGAACCGCTTCAAAATTTTCTTCCCAAGGGTCGTTGGGGTCGTATCGAAAACTCCGCATCCCAAAAGTATTGGTTTTTCTTTCGGGCCAGTGCAATTGATAGAGGTCGATATAATCGGTTTGCAGTCTTTGAAGACTTTTGTCGATGGCCTCGTCGATGTGGGCTTTTTTGTAGCTGAGGTTTTTACGGATGTGTTTGGTATAATCCCCAGGCCCAGCGACTTTGGTGGCCAGGATGACCTTGTCCCTATTGGCGGTTTTTTTAAACCAAGTTCCGATGATGCGTTCGGTTTCTCCTTGGGTTTCTGCATTGGCAGGAACGGGATAGAGTTCGGCAACATCAAAAAAATTAACCCCCTGATCCAAGGCATAATCCATTTGCTCGTGGCCTTCGGCTTCTGTATTCTGATTGCCCCAAGTCATGGTACCCAAGCAAATTTTACTGACTTTGATGTCAGTATTTGGCAATAGATTGTACTCCATAATTTAGTCTATCGTATTGAGGATTTGTGTTATTTCGTCTAGTTGGGGACTGAGTACTACTTCTATCCTACGGTTGGCGGCACGCCCCTCACGTGTTGAATTGGGCGCAATGGGGAGGTATTCTCCTCTTCCGGCGGCGGTGAGGTTTTGTGGAAGGATATCGGGATTTTCGAGCAATTGGTTGACGATGGCTGTGGCGCGTTTGGTGGAGAGATCCCAGTTGCCTTTCAACGGCCCTTTTCCGCTGTAGGGGACATTGTCGGTATGGCCTTCGATAAGGACCGCAATATCTGGGTTATCGGCCAAAACACTGGCCAAACCTGAGATGGCTCTTTGTCCTTCCGATTCGACCCTCCAACTGCCAGAACGGAACAAGAGTTTATTTTCCATAGAGACATAGACCTTACCGTCTCGGGCTTCTACAGTGAGTCCTTTGTCTTCAAAGTTCAGCAGGGCGTCGGATAATTTTTCTTTTAGGTTGCGCATGGCTTGTTGTTGCCCAGCGATCAGTCCTTCCAACTCATCGACCCGAGCCATACGGTCGGCCAATTCATTTTCTCGATCCGCAATTTTTTCCAAAAGGGTTTCGTTTTCAGCAATGCGTTCTTTGAGGGCGCTTTCGCTGTTTTGTTTGAGTAAATCCAGCGAAGACTCCAGTTGTTCTATGTTTTGCTGTTTTTGGTTGAGGCTGTCTTCTGTCGCTTCCAGTGTGTTTTCCAGGTCAACAAATTTCTCCGTCAAATTCTTGATTTCAGCATTTAGGTTTTCGATGCTTTTGGTTTGACGGTTGTAGTTGTCTTTGAGTCCGGCATAGCGGGATTCCAAATCATTGAATACACGATTGGAAACACAAGAACTAAGGCTAAGGGCAATGATGATGAAGGTGGTAATTTTTTTCATGAGATTCAATTAAAATTCGAGTTCTACCCCTACTGGGCAATGGTCAGAATGTTTGGCGTCGGGGAGTAGGTAGGCACGTTTGATGTTTTCTTTTAGATTTTCACTGACCAGGTTGTAATCAATACGCCATCCTTTGTTGTTGTTTCGGGCGTTGGCCCTGTAGCTCCACCAACTGTATTGATGGGGATCTGTATTAAGATAGCGAAAGGAATCGACAAATCCACTGTTCATAAAGTCGTCGATCCATTCGCGTTCCTCGGGCAAAAAGCCAGAAACGTTTTTATTGCGAACGGGATCGTGGATGTCGATGGCACGGTGGCAAATGTTATAGTCGCCACAGATTGCCAATCGGGGGTAGTCTTTTTTGAGGGAATTGATATAGTTTTGAAAATCGTCCATGAATTTGAACTTATAATCCAATCGATCGATATTGGTTCCGGAGGGGAGATAGAGACTGATCACTGATACTTTTTCGAAATCGGCTCGGATGACTCTTCCTTCAAAGTCCATATGATCGATTCCTGTTCCTTCTTGAACGTTGAGGGCTTGGGTTTTGGTCAGAATGGCCACGCCGCTATATCCTTTTTTTTGGGCGGAATGCCAGTGGTGGTGGTAGCCTAAGTCCTCGAGTATTCCTGTATCGACTTGTTCGGCCATGGCTTTGGTTTCCTGAAGACACAACACATCGGGGTCGGCGGCTTTGAGCCAGTCGGCAAAACCTTTGTTGAGCGCGGCTCGAATGCCATTGACGTTATAGGAGAGTATTTTCAATACTTGTTTTTTACAAAAGTAAAAAAACCAATGTGGTATGAAAACTCAAAAGGGGTCTTGAGCCCAGAAGATTTTAAAGCTTTTTCAACAATTCACTCATGGAAAGCTTGTCTTTCAACAATCCGCCCAGTGCATCGATAGCGATCCGTTCTTGGGTCATGCTGTCCCGATCTCTGATGGTCACACTTTGGTCTTCCAATGTTTGATGGTCCATGGTGATGCAATAGGGTGTACCCAGCGCATCTTGCCTGCGATAGCGTCGCCCCACAGCATCTTTTTCGTCATAGGTGACAGAAAAATCCCATTTGAGGTCTCCAACAATTTTTCGGGCGATTTCGGGAAGTCCATCTTTTTTGACCAGTGGAAAGACTGCCAGTTGGGTGGGTGCCAAAACAGGAGGAAGTTTTAAGACCGTTCGGGTGGAACCGTCTTCGAGGGTTTCTTCTTGAAGGGCTTTGGAGAAGACCGCCAAAAACATTCTGTCCAAACCGATGGAGGGTTCTACCACATAGGGGACATAGTTTTCGTTTCTTTCGGGATCGAAATACTGTAGTTTTTTTCCGGCAAATTTTTCGTGGTTCCCCAAATCAAAATCGGTACGGGAGTGGATGCCTTCCAATTCTTTAAATCCAAAGGGAAAGTTGAATTCGATATCGGTGGCCGCATCGGCGTAGTGGGCGAGTTTTTCGTGGTCGTGGAAGCGGTAGTTGTCCTTGCCCAGACCCAGTGTCTGGTGCCATTTGAGTCTTTTTTATTTCCAGTGCTCATACCATTCTTTTTGGGTTCCGGGGGGAATAAAGAATTGCATTTCCATCTGTTCAAACTCTCGCATGCGGAAGATGAACTGACGGGCTACGATTTCGTTTCTAAAGGCTTTTCCGGTTTGTGCGATACCAAAGGGAAGTTTCATCCTTCCCGATTTTTGGACGTTGAGAAAGTTGACAAAAATGCCTTGAGCGGTTTCGGGTCGCAGGTAGAGATCCATAGCGGTATCGGCCGAGGCTCCCAGTTTGGTGCCAAACATGAGGTTGAATTGCTTGACGTCAGTCCAGTTGCGGGATCCCGATTCGGGACAGGCGATTTCCAGTTCTTCGATCAGTGCTTTGACATCGGCCAGGTCTTCCTTTTCCAAAGATTGTCCCATTCGTTTGAGGATGGCCTCGGCTTTGGCCCGATAGTCCACCACACGTGGGTTGGTCGTCAGGAATTGTTCTTTGTCGAAAGCGTCACCAAAACGTTTGGTGGCTTTGGCCACTTCTTTATTGATTTTGTTTTCAATCTTGGCCACATGGTCTTCGATAAGCACATCGGCACGGTATCTTTTTTTGGAGTCTTTGTTATCGATCAGCGGATCGTTAAAAGCATCGACATGGCCCGAAGCTTTCCAAGTGGTGGGGTGCATAAAAATGGCGGCATCGATTCCCACAATGTTTTCATTGAGTTGCACCATGGCTTTCCACCAGTAATCGCGTATGTTTTTTTTGAGGGCGACTCCGTTCTGTCCATAGTCATAAACGGCACTCAAGCCGTCGTATATCTCACTGGATTGGAAAATAAAACCATACTCTTTGGCATGGGAAATTACTTTTTTAAAGATGTCAGATTGTTGCATAGTGGGGCAAAAATAAGTCTTTTTCGTATTTTTAGGAGGCCTTGAATCCATTTCGATGAAAAATTTAGTAAAGCCCACCCTTGCGGCTTTTGTTTCGCTCTTCTTTCCCAAGCTGTGTCCGGGCTGTATGAACCCTCTTTTCGGAAAAGAAAAGGTCATTTGTTTTGATTGTCAAATGTCTCTTCCTCAGACGGATCATCTTTGGGATTTCGAAAATGTTTTGTGGAAAAGAATGAATCAACTCCTGAAGGTGGAGCGTGCGGTGGCTTTATTAGAATTCCAAAAACAGAGTAGGGTAGAGTCTTTATTGTATCAGTTGAAATACAAAGGGCAACAAGAGATTGGTTCATTTCTCGGAAATTGGTTGGTTCCTCAGCTTAAGCAATCAAATGTTTTTGGAGGCGTGGATGTGGTTTTGCCTTTGCCGCTTCATCCCAAACGACTCAAGCAAAGAGGGTACAATCAGGTGCAATTGTTTTCAGAAAGTTTGTCAAAACACCTTCAAATTCCACTGGTCGATGATTTGGTGTATCGAAAAAAACGAACCCGACAATTGGCCAAAATGCGGGGTACGGATCGCTTTGTGGAGGTGGAAGAGGCTTTTGCTGTCCGTCAGGACGGTCATTATCCCCCTCGACATTGGCAGTTGGTGGACGATGTGATCACCACTGGAGCGACAATTTCAAGCTGTGGAAATGCTATTTTGGAAGCCTGTGGAGGTCGTATTAGTATTGTCTCCCTTGCCAGTAGGTTGTCTTGAGAATATTGCGTTATTTTGTGTGCACAATGCATGGATATGTATAAAATTGGGAAGTACTTTTTAATTTTAATGATTGTGGTTTCCATCACACAATGTGCCAGAAGATCCACTCCCACAGGAGGCCTAAAGGACACCTTACCTCCGGTGATGATCAATGCTTCTCCCAAGATGAACACGGTTTTTTTCGACAAGGAGAAAATCACCATCACCTTCGATGAGTTTATCAAATTAAAGGATATTTCCAAGCAGTTGATCATTTCTCCTCCCCTAGAGTTGAATCAATACAAAATCAAGCCACAAGGGACGGTTGCCAAAAAAATTCAAATCGAATTGTTGGACTCTCTTATTGATGGAACGACCTATACTTTCAATTTTGGGGAAAGCATCATCGACAACAACGAGGGCAATCCTTTGCCTTTTTTCCGCTATGCCATGTCAACGGGTCCCATCATTGACTCCCTCGAAATCAGAGGTAAAATCACTGATGCCTATGAACGCATTACAGCCCCTTACACCTCCATTCATCTGTATCCCATCGACAGTACTTATTCCGATTCTACCATTTTCCTCAAAAAGCCTTTTTATGCCACCAGCACTTTGGATTCTGTGGTTTACAATTTCAAAAACTTACGTCCCGATACCTATGAAATCATCGCCATCAAAGATGTGGGAGGAAATTATTTATTCGATCAAAATGTAGATAAAATAGGCTTTTTGGAAAAGCCGATTACCCTGCCAGGGGACAGTATTATCAACTTTAGGATTTTTAATGAAATTCCCATCCTGTTTTGGGCAAGACCCTTTTTTATCAATACCAACCAAATTGGTTTTGGGTATTATGGGGAAGCAGATGTCAGTGCCATAGAGGTAAAAAGTAAAGTCCCTCGAAATTTTAGATACTTGATCAATAACAACCGTGAAACGGACACTTTAAACTTTTGGTTTAGGGGAGATAAATTGGATTCCTTAAAAGTTGGCATCAAAGAAAAAGATACCACCCGTGTATTCAATATTAAGTTCAAAAAGGAATTGAGGGACTCATTACAGATTTATGCAATAAGCAAATCTTCTATGGGATTGTTGGACAGTTTTAAAATCGAATCGAATTTACCTTTGGTGAAGGTCAATTTGGACTTGATCAATATCAAGGGATTGGATACGGTGGTAGTTCCGTTTAAAGCCTCATTGGATAAAAACTATGACAGGCTATCCTTCTTTTACGATTGGTTGCCCAATGACAGTTATAAAGTCGAAATGTTACCCAATGCTTTGATCGACTTTTGGGGAACCACACACGATACGCTCAGGTTTGGCTTTAAGACCAAGCCCATTGAAGATTACGGTAATATTTTCCTTCAAATCATCAGAGATGACAAAGACCCTTTTATTTTGGAATTGGTCAACCTCAAAGCGGAAGGTCTCAGGCGGTTTGATGTTTCCAATGAAATGGATTATTATGAATTCAAATATCTGCTGCCAGGGAAATATTTGTTTCGATACATCAAAGACAAAAACGGAAACAAAAAGTGGGATACTGGAAATTACCTCAAAAAAATTCAACCAGAGCAGGTTTTTTACTCTCCAGACACCATAGAACTGAGGGCCAACTGGGACATCAATCAGCAACTTAAAATACCTGCTGAAGTGGAGAGCTTTTCCGTTCAGGACACCATAAATATTCAGGAAAAAGAGGAGACCCTTCCTGCTCTTGATTCTTTGGAAATATCAAATTAATACTATCTTTGAAACAAAAAAACAATGGGTGTAGGTAATATTGTACTGGCTTCTCTTTTGGTTTGTGTTGTTCTCGGTGTTGTAGCCGTGATTCAATCCAGACTCTAAAGGGGGTTTATACCACTTTTTCAAAACCCTGTACGCCCTGTACAGTGGTGTATTTCATAGTGAATTTTTTATCGGGATTGATGATTTTATAGCACGATTGAACTGCCAGTGTGGCTTCGTGGAATCCACATAGGATGAGTTTTAGTTTGCCAGGATAGGTATTGACATCTCCTACGGCAAAAACTCCTGGGGTATTGGTCTGATAGTCCAGGGTGTGATCGACTTTGATGGCGTTTTTCTCGATCTCCAATCCCCAGTTTCCAATGGGCCCCAGCTTGGGAGACAGTCCAAACAAAGGCAGCCAATAATCTACATCTATGGTTTTGGGCTCCCTTTCTTTTTGGTGCAATTCGATGGACTCCAATTGGGAACCTCCACTTACTTTTTTGATTTCGGCATGGGTGTACAATTCTATCTTCCATTTTTCTTGCAGTTGATAAACCCGATCTACGGAGTCTTTATGGGCTCTGAACATATCCGAACGATGAACCAATCCTACAGGAAGTTCGCTGTTTTCGGCAAAGTAAATGGCCCAATCTAGGGCGGAGTCACCACCCCCAGAAATAAACAGCCGTTTGTTTAGAAAGAGTTCAGGTTCTCTGACCATGTATTCTATTCCTTTTTTCTCAAATGCCGGAAGGTTTTCTACCAAAGGTTTTCGGGGTTCAAAACTACCCAAACCTCCGGCAATGATCACCGATGGGGCTTGGTGTTGGGTGCCTTCGTTGGTGGTGACGATAAAACTCCCGTCTTCTTGTTTTTCTATGTCTTCGGCTCTTTCTCCCAAAGTGAATCCAGGTTGAAAAGGTTCGGCTTGTTTTTCTAAATTATCGATAAGATCACCCGCCAGTACACTGGGAAAACCTGGAATGTCATAGATGGGTTTTTTGGGATAAATTTCTTTGAGTTGCCCCCCAATTTGTGGGATGGCATCGATCACATGACAATGAAGTTTCATCAGTCCTGCTTCAAAAATCGTAAATAGCCCAACGGGCCCGGCTCCAATAATGATGATGTCTGTTTTGATCATTTTCTATTTGATTAGTGATTCTGTTACTTTGTTCATCTCTTTGACCTTGAATTCAAAGTCGTTTTTTAAAGTCTTTCTGTATTTTCTTAAAGTTTCCAATAAGGGATCTATTTCTTCGGGCAATATGGCTTCAAGCCATTGTCTCAGTCTTTTTGCTAGGGTTGGGGATTTTCCATTGGTGGAAATACCAATTTTTAAATTGCCTTTGGTAACAATCCCTCCCATGTAGAAGTCGCATTGGTCGGGGGTATCGGCCACATTGACCAAGATGTTCCTTTTTTTGCAATCTCTATTTACCTGTAGGTTGACCTCTGGTTGATCGGTGGTGGCAATGACGATATTTTTGTTTTTAAGGTGTCGCCTGCGGTATTTTTTTAGAATGAGATTAACGGGCTTGTCTTGGATAAACGCCAGGGTTTCTTTCCTTACAAAAGGAGCCACCATAGTGACTTGTGCCTCGGGACTGGATTTGTATAAAAACTCCAATTTTTCCAAGGCGACATAACCACCACCTACGATGAGGAATTGCAACTGGTGTGCTTTGATAAAAATAGGGTAGAGGGTGTTCATAGTGCGATGGCTTCTTTTTGAACCAAATTTTTATAGTGGCTAACGGAGTCCTTGGCTGCCAGTCCAAAAATGAGCACGGCAGGGTTTTCGATATGGTGTTGATCCACTTGTGCGATGATGGTGTTCAAGTCAGCGACCAACGATCTCTCGGCTTTGGTGGTTCCGTTTTGGATTACCGCTACGGGGTGATTGCCTTGTTTGTGTTGCTTGAAGGTAGCTACAATTTCGGGGAGAAAACGCATGCCCATCAAAACGACTACGGTGGCAGTAGATTGGGCCGCCAGGGAGATATCAGCAGACAATTTTCCCGATCGGGTGTGTCCAGTGACTACCCAAAAGCTTTCGTGTTCGGCTCTTTTGGTCAAGGGAATTTGGTGTTGTGCCGCAATGCCAGAATAGGAGGCTATTCCTGCAACCACTGCTGTTGGAATGCTAGCTTCCTTGGCTGCTTCCAGTTCTTCACAAGCCCTTCCAAAAACCAGCGGATCTCCTCCTTTTAGACGGATGACATCCAGTCCTTGAGTAGCGTAGAGTACTATCAGCGCATTGATTTCCGCCTGACTCTTTTTGACGAAACCCCTTCTTTTTCCGACAAAGATTTTCTCTGCATCTGGATTGTATTCCAAAAGTGCTGGATTGATCAATGCATCGTAAAGGATGACATCGGCTTTTTGAAGGGCTTTAAGCCCTTTGATGGTCAACAGATCGGGGTCTCCGGGACCCGCCCCCACTAGAGTTACTGTTCCTTTATTCAATCTTGGCATGACAATGGTTTTCAATCCACAGCAATAGGGGTTGTGTGTGTTCTACATAAATTTTGGCAAAAGAGGCCGTGGGCTTGTTGTGGTGTATTTTTAATACCTCTTCTTTAAAGCTCAAACCCTTTTCTTTTTCGTATTCGGGATATTCGGGATCAAAGGCATCAATGATGGAGGCGTGGCTGTTGATTTTGGCATTGCCTTGGGTCAAAAGGGCCTTGGCGGCTCTGACCCTTGCATTATAGGCGTGATACACCGCATCGGAAAAACGATCTTCAAGCAGGGCTTCTTGCGCCCATTCGAAGGCTTCTTTGGCGTCAAACAACAAGGTTTGTACCAGATCAATGGTCACTCCCGCACATTCGCCTATCCCGATGGCTTTCTCGTATTTTTCTTTGACTCCCCAATCGACAAAATCATCGGCCGTAAGATCGCTTACCTCACTGTAATATTTTAGATTTTGGTAGTAATAGTCTTTGGTTTTACGGTCGTAGTAGGCAAAAAAGTCTTCCTCACTATGTCGCTGCTTTTCAAAATCATCCAGAATCCAACGCAGTACTGCGGGGGTTCTTTTGGAAGGCACTTTTAGGACTTTGTCTGCAAATCTTCCGGTGCCATTTCCCAGTACGCCTCCTCCGAGAAGGATTTGGGTGGCGGGAGCGACTTTACCGTTGGATTTTACGGTCATCCCTTGAAAGCCAATATGCGCCAAGGTGTGTTGTCCACAGGCGTTCATACAACCACTGATTTTGATGTCGATTTGGTGTTTTTGGATCAAGTCGGGATATTCTTTTTCAACGACTTCTTGGAGTACTTTGGCCAAGCCCATGCTACTAGCAATCCCCAGATTACAGGTGTCGGTTCCAGGACAGGCAACAATATCGTTGAGGCGTTGAAAGCCAGCCCGATCCAGTTGGAGTTCTTTGAGTGCCAAATAGAGGGCGGGGAGGTGTTCTTCTTTTACGTCCCTTAGGAGTACACTTTGCCCATAAGAAAAACGGTTGTCGTCTTTTGTGAATTGTAAAATGACTTTGGCCAGTTGTCGAGCTTTTTTGGAATCAATGTCTCCCACAGTAATGGGAACGCCCACGGCAAAAAATCCTTTTTGTTTCTGCGCATAGAGGTTGGTTTTTTTCCAATCTTCAAAGGAAGTATCGTTTATGGTCAAGGTCTTTTCACTTTGGTAAAGGGCTTCTTTGAGTGCTCTTTCTTCTGCTTCAATGGGAACGGTGGCTTGTGCCAACCCTTTTTCCTCAGTATTCACCAGTTTGAGAAAAGCCTCCAATCCGATTTCTTTGATCAAAAATTTGAGTCGTGCTTTGTTACGGCGATTGCGTTCACCGTGTCGGTCAAAAACCCTAATAACGGCTTCGCTAAAGGGAATGACACGTTCGACTTCCAAAAAGTCAAAAACCTCATGGGCTCCTATGGGTTGTGATCCTATACCACCGCCCAAAAGCACCCTAAAGCCTCTTTTTCCATTTTTGATTCTGGGAATAAACCCAAGATCGTGGATAAAGGTGAGGGCCTGGTCGTCGGAGGAACTGGAAAAAGCAACTTTGAACTTTCGTCCCATGTCTTGACAAACAGGGTTTCGTAGAAAATATTCAAAGAAGGCTTGAGCGTATGGGGTAAGGTCAAAGGCTTCATTGGGATCTACTCCAGCATAAATCGATGCGGTAACGTTCCTAACAGTATTTCCACAGGCTTCCCTGAGGGTGACTTTATCTTTTTCTAGGGTGGCCCAAAGTTCGGGGGTACGATCCAGTGGGACATAGTGCAATTGTATGTCCTGACGGGTAGTGATGTGGAGGTTTCCCGAGGCAAATTCATCCGAGACTTCGGCCATACGAAGAAGTTGTTGGGCGGTAAATTTCCCCAAAGGAATTTTGATGCGAATCATCTGAACGCCCTGTTGCCGTTGTCCATAAACTCCTCTGGCCAATCGCAGACTTCTGAATTTTTCTTCGTCTATTTTTTGATTGTGGAAAGCGTGGATTTTTTGTTCTAAATCCAGGATGTCTTTTTCTACAATCGGGTCTTCTATTTCTGTTCTAAAGCTTTTCATTTTTATAGTATAAAGCCAACCCCGGAGGTGTTGTTGGTTTGTGTATCGATGAGGATGAAGGCACCCAAACTTTTGTTATCGCTATATGGGGCAAACATCAAGGGTTGGGCCAATTGGAGGTCAACCGCGCCGATATCGTTCATGGTCAAACAATCGGTGGGAACGGATTTCCAAGCTTCCCAATCCATTTTGGACTCGATCTGGTTGATCTTCACCAAACTTTTGTGAACACCTTGTTGTAACCAATATTTACTGTTTGGATTGAGGTCGGTGGATTGCATCCAACAGATTTTGGTTTTTACCTTTTTGTCAATTTTCAGATTGTGGTTGGTTTTGACGATGGCATTGCCTCGGGAGGCGTCTATTTCATCTTCGAGGAGGAGGGTGGCGTTTTCGCCAGCTACCACCTTGTTTTTGGCTGTTCCATATTTTTCAATGGAGTTAACAATACTTTTTTGACCTGAAGGAAAAATTTCAATTTCATCTCCCTGACTGAAAACACCGCTTTTTACTTTTCCAGCAAAGCCCCTGTAGTCGTGGAATTCCTCCGTTTTGGGACGGATAACGTGCTGTACTTGTAGAAATCCATCCAAAGCGTTGTCCTCGGTTAGGGTCAAGGATTCAATCAATGATAAAAGGTCATTGCCCTCATACCAAGGCATGTTATTGCTTTTGACAATGACATTATCGCCTTTGAGTGCTGAAACGGGAATAAAGCTTAATTGGGGTTCCCAATCGTATTGATTCACCAATGCTTTAATGGCCTCGACAATGCTATCGAACTGTTCTTGGTCGTAGTCAATCAAATCCATTTTATTGATGGTAAAGATCAGGTGTTTGATGCCGAGCAATTGGGTGATATAGAGATGTCTTTTGGTTTGTGCCATGACTCCTTTGCGGGCATCGAGCAGTATGATGGCTACCTCGACATTGGAGGCGCCGGTGACCATGTTTCGGGTATATTCCACATGACCCGGTGCGTCGGCAACGATAAATCTTCTTTTGGGGGTGCTGAAATAGAGGTGGGAAACATCTATGGTGATGCCCTGTTCACGTTCGGTCAACAGACCGTCTGTGGCCAGAGAGAAATCAATATAATCGTAGCCTAGAGATTTACTTTTGGCTTCGATGGTTTCTACTTGGTCTATTTTTAGGGACTGTGTTTCGTAGAGGAGCCTCCCGATAAGGGTACTTTTCCCGTCATCCACACTTCCTGCGGTTGTTATTCTTAAAATTTCCATTGGGTTAATATTTTAGAAGTAGCCTACTTTTTTTCTTTCTTCCATCGCGGCTTCGGACCGTTTGTCGTCCATTCTGGCGCCGCGTTCAGAAATCGAAGAGCCTCTAATTTCATCGATTACAGTATCTAGATCGAGGGCTTTGGAAGGAACGGCGGCGGTACAACTCATATCGCCTACGGTTCTGAATCGGACGGATTCTTCAAAAGCATCTTCTGGCTTGTGAACGATAAAATTGGAGCAGGGCATCAATTGGCCATCTCTGTTGAATACTTCTCGTTGGTGGGCAAAATAGATGGAGGGGATTTCCAGCTTTTCGTGTCTAATGTATTCCCAAACATCGAGTTCTGTCCAATTGCTGATGGGGAATACCCTTACGTTTTCACCCGAATGGATTTGACCGTTGAGGATGTCGAATAATTCGGGACGTTGCAATTTTTCGTTCCATTGACCGAAATCGTCTCGTACGGAAAATATGCGTTCTTTTGCCCTTGCTTTTTCTTCGTCCCTGCGGGCACCTCCCATACAGGCATCGAATTTCAGTTCTTCAATGGTTTCGAGCAGGGTAGTGGTTTGCAGGCTGTTTCGGCTGGCATATTTTCCTTTTTCCTCTACTACTTTTCCTTTGTCGATACTTTCTTGTACACTTCCAACATGGAGCTGTACTTGGTAGCGTTTGACCAGTTCATCCCTAAGACTTATGGTTTCAGGAAAATTGTGTCCAGTATCAATATGCAACAGGGGAAAAGGAATTTTGGCCGGCAGGAAGGCTTTTTGGCATAGGTGGAGTAAGACGATGGAGTCTTTACCTCCGGAAAAAAGCAGTACGGGTTTGTCGAATTGTCCGACCACCTCTCTGATGATGTAGATGGCCTCTTCCTCCAAATAGGATAGGGTATTCATTGATTTACGATTTTTGATTCAAGTGTAGTCCACATTCTTTTTTACTTTCTTCCCACCACCAGCGTCCGGAGCGGATATCGTCTCCTTTGTTTATGGCACGAGTGCAGGGGGCACAGCCAATGCTGACATAGCCTTTTTGGTGCAAACTGTTTTGCGGGATTTGGTTCTTTTCCAAATATCGTGTTACACTTGACAAGTCCCAATGAGCCAAAGGATTGAATTTGGGCAGTCCAAAGGCATTGTCATAACCAAAGATTTCAATTTCATTTCTAGCAGTACTTTGTGAGGCCCTCAGCCCTGTAATCCATAAATCCACACCCTTGAGTGCTTTTTGCAGAGGGTTTACCTTTCGAATGCCACAACATTCTTTTCTGTTTTCCACACTTTCGTAAAAACTGTAGGGTCCTTTTTCGCTGACGAGTTTTTCTACTGCATCGGTCTTGGGAAAATAGGTGATGATGTTTTTATTATATTTTTTTTGGGTATCATCAAAAACCTTGTGTGTTTGTTCAAACAGCCTTCCAGTATCCAAAGTAAAAACCTCGATGGGATAATTGTTTTTAAAAATGACATCAGCAATAACTTGATCTTCTTGGCCAAAAGAGGTGGAAAAAGCCATGTTTTTAAAACCCAACTGCATGAGGTGATCAAAAGCTTGCTCAAGGGAGTAATTTCTGAAAGTGGTGTTGAGTTCTTCGATGCGATGATTTTCCATTTTAAATTATTTTTTACCCCATTGGAGTCTGTTCCAAAGGCGTTCGTGAAAGAAATAAAGTACAATTTTGGTTCCCCATTCTATAAATCCAATGGATAGTGCTTGTGAAATGGTTCCAGTAATGAGGTAGGCAATAAGAATGGTGTCCAATGTTCCTACCAACCGCCAACTGATCGCTTTGAGGGCACTTCTGGAGATGGATTCTTTTGGGGCACTGCTCTTTTTGTCTCTATTTTTCCGGTTTAAATGAAGATCTAAAAACATATAATTATACTTTGTTGGTACAAATCTACCAACTATAAACATATAAAACAAATAATACCTATAAACTTTATAGGAATTAAATGTTTTCTTAATTTATTTTCTATCTTAGGCCAGTAAACTATGATATCCAAGAAATGTAAATACGCCATCAAGGCATTGCTTTATCTGGCAGACCACCAGTTTGAGGGTCGCTCTATATTTTCTTCTGAAATTGCCGAGCAGGAGAAAATACCCAAAAAATTTTTGGAGACGATCTTGAGAGAGCTTCGCAATTTTAAGTTATTGCAAAGTCAAAGGGGGAAGACTGGGGGTTACCGTCTTATCAAAGATCCCAAGGATATATATTTGGCGGAATTGATCCGTCAAGTAGATGGACCCATCGCCATGTTACCCTGTGTGTCTCTGAATTATTATGCTTCTTGTGAGGAGTGCGATGAGGAGAGTTGTCAGATCAAAAATGTCTTTGAGCGGG
>JAACDY010000147.1 GCA_009936675.1 Bacteroidota bacterium | reverse complement strand
TCGTAATTTTTAACTGGTTTTCTTCTCCAAAAGTCTTAACCTCAGCACTTCCCAATGAGGGTACCAAACTGCTTTGGATTTCAGAAGGACTGATGATTTGGTCAAATCGAACCGTATAGGAACGTCCTCCGACAAAATCCACCCCTTGATTCAATCCTTGAAAAGAAAGAGAAACCAAACTTAAGATCAAGACGATACCTGAAACCACATAGGCGATTTTTCTTTTTTGCAAAAAGCTGATGTTGATGTTGGTAAACAAAGACTGAGTCAGTGGAGTACCAAAAGCTACGGATTTTCCTTTTTCGTTTCGGGCATCGATAAAGAAGCGGGTAATGAAAATAGCGGTGAAGAGCGAAGTCGCAATACCGATCAATAAGGTGGTAGCAAAGCCTTTGATGGGTCCTGTTCCAAAGACAAATAGGATCAATGCGGTCAGTCCCGTGGTGATATTGGCATCTAAAATGGAAGACAGGGCATTGTTAAATCCGTCGGCAACGGCTTTTCTCAGGCCTTTGCCTTTTTTGAGTTCTTCTCTGACCCTTTCAAAAATCAGTACGTTGGCATCCACCGATATACCAATGGTCAATACGATACCTGCAATACCGGGTAAGGTCAATACTGCTCCCAATCCGGCAAGGATTCCAAAAATGAGGAGAATATTGAGCACCAAAGCTATATCGGCAAATATTCCGGCAGTACCATAGTAGAATACCATCCATACCAATACCAATATCAAGGCGATGATAAAAGAGTACACCCCACTTTGAATGGCTTCTCTACCCAAAGAGGGACCAACAATTTCGGATTGTATAATTTCAGCAGCAGCGGGAAGTTTTCCAGCTCTTAGTACGTTGGCCAAGTCAATGGCTTCATTAAGAGTAAAGTTTCCGGTGATCTCCGAACGACCTCCTGAAATGGCTCCGTTAGATACTCCGGGTGCGGAATAAACGATATCGTCCAATACAATGGCGATATTGGAAGCTTCGCGAAAAGCCTTGCCGGTCATATTTTCCCAAGTTCTAGCTCCTTGGGTATTCATTTGCATGGACACCGCAGGGTTGCCCATCATATCATAGGTTTGCATGGCATCGACCACTACCCCACCACTCAGCGGTGCGAGATCATCCCTATTGGACTTAAGGGCGTAGAGTTCAATCACCTCACTGTTGGGGGCAGGCTTGCCCCAAGCAAATCGAATGTATCGTAAATCTCTGGGTAATAATTTTCTGACTTCCGGGGTGTCGAGGTATCCCATGACCAGGTCGGCATCTTTGGAAGCAAACTGAGCCAAAACAGGACCGCCCTGAAAACCAGGCCCTACGATCAAATCCAACAATGGATTGGCAGATATAACATCGGTAGAATCTTGTGCCTCTACATCAGCCCATAGGTCGTCTATTGAAGATTCGTCGGTGGCTTGTTCTTCCTCAGCTGAAGTCTTTTCGACTGTCGTTTTAAGGTATTCGTTGGCTTCTGATAAAAAACCGAATAATTGATCGTTTTTATAGGTTTCCCAAAATTCGAGTTGGGCTGTGCTTTGCAATAAGTTTTTGACCCTATCCACATCTTTGGCTCCTGGCAATTCAACCAAGATTCTCCCAGAAGTTCCTAATCTTTGGATGTTGGGTTGTGTAACACCAAATTTGTCAATACGCTTTCTCAATACTTCAAAAGCAGAAATGATCGACTCGTCAACTTTACGTGTTAAAATGGGCTGTACCTCTGTATCGGTCATCTGAAAAGTGATTTCATCACTCAGTGTACGATTGGCAAAAATATCGGGAGAGGCCAATTGCTGGTCTCCTTTTACGGATTCAAAGGCAACGAAAAATGATTCGATATAGGGATCGTTAGTGCTGGCTTGTAGCACATCGGCTTGATCCAATGCTTTGTTAAAGGCAGGATTTTTTGAATTTTCAGCCAATCCCTTGAGGATGTCTTTGACCGATATTTGAAGAATAACATTGATTCCACCCTTGAGATCCAATCCTTTGTTGAGTTCTTTCCCTTTGGCGTCGTTGTAAGAAGTGAACCCAAAAATTGGTTCGTTGCCAATAGAATCGAGGTAATTGACCACAGCGCGGTCTCTCATTTCGATGTAGTCCTCTACATCTTCTGCATACTGCGCAGTGGCGAATGCCTTGGCTTGAGATTCTTTCTGACTGGTTATGAATGTAAATGAAAGCTGATAGATACTCACCAATCCAAAAAGGATCGCAAAGAGTCTTATGAGTCCGTTATTTTGCATTTTGGTTTTTGTTTACGCTAAATAAGCGTGCAAATATAAAGTTTAGGCAATGATTTAGCAACTTTAAGAGCGTATTAAACCCTTGATCAAAAAGCAGCCAAGGCAAATACCTTATTTCAATACGTCCTTTAGTGCTTCGTTCATGGTTTTAACCGCTGCAGTGCTTTGGTTAAATTTTTCTTGTTCTGTTGCATTGAGTTGAACATCCACGATGGATTCCCATCCATTTTTCCCAATGATACAAGGAACTCCAATACAGAGATCTTCTTGCTGGTATTCTCCTTCTAACAATACAGAACAGGGAATCATTCTCTTCTGATCGTTGATGATGCTATCGACCAAATAGGCAACAGAAGCACCAGGTGCATACCAAGCGGAGGTTCCCAAAAGTTTGGTGAGGGTGGCTCCTCCCACCATGGTAGAAGCAGCTACTTGCTCCATCGCTTCATCGCTAAGGTGCTGTGAAACGGATGTACCGTTATAGCTTGCCAATCGGGTAAGCGGTATCATGGTGGTGTCTCCGTGACCACCGATGACCATCCCTTGTATGTCGTTGGCAGGTTTGTCCAATGCCAAAGAAAGATAGGTCTTAAACCTTGAACTATCCAATGCTCCTCCCATTCCGATAACACGATTTTTGGGCACTCCTGTTGCCTTAAGAGTCAAATAGGTCATGGTATCCATAGGATTGGAAACCACTACAATTACAGTGTTGGGAGAGTGCTCCAAAATGCTGCTAGCAACAGATTGTACAATTCCAGCATTGATACCGATTAATTCCTCTCGGGTCATTCCCGGTTTTCTGGGAACACCTGAAGTAATGACCACTACATCACTGTCTTTGGTGGCAGAATAATCGTTGGTCACTCCTTTGATACGGGAGTTAAAACCTAAAGTGGTAGCGGTTTGCATCAGGTCAAGTGCTTTTCCTTCGGCAAATCCTTCTTTGATATCTAACAATACTACTTCACTGGCAATGGACTTGATGGCAATGTATTCGGCGCAAGAGGCACCTACATTTCCAGCCCCAACTATGGTAACTTTCATTTTTTAATGTTTAAATTCTAAAATCCCTCAAAATTAAAAGATTTTGCGGTAGTGGAGTCATTGAATTTCTAAAATTTACGCATCAATATTGGCGTAAATGGCATTGTTCTCAATGAATTCTCTTCGCGGTGGAACTTCGTCTCCCATCAGCATGTAAAAAATGCGATCAGCCTCTCCTCCATTGTCAATGGTTACTCGTCTAAGTGTTCGCATTTCGGGGTTCATGGTGGTATCCCAGAGCTGTTCTGCGTTCATTTCCCCCAAACCTTTATAGCGTTGAACACTTGACCCTGCTCCAAATTCTTGTTGTAATCGATCCCTTTGGTCGTCGTCCCAAGCATAGCTTTTCTTCGCACCTTTTTTGACCAAGTACAGGGGTGGAGTGGCAATATAGATATAACCCGACTCGATCAATTCTTTCATATAGCGAAAGAAAAAGGTGAGAATCAGGGTAGAAATATGGCTTCCATCTACGTCGGCATCACACATAATGACGATTTTGTGATAGCGCAATTTTTCTAAATTGAGGGCTTTACTATCCTCTTCGGTTCCTATGGTAACGCCCAAGGCGGTGTAGATATTTCTGATTTCTTCATTTTCAAAAACCTTATGTTGCATGGCTTTCTCCACGTTGAGGATTTTACCTCTAAGTGGAAGTATGGCCTGAAAATTACGATCCCTTCCCTGCTTGGCCGTTCCCCCTGCAGAGTCACCCTCTACGAGAAATACCTCACACAAAGAAGGATCTTGTTCGGAGCAGTCTGATAATTTCCCGGGCAATCCGCCCCCTGTCATCACGGTTTTACGCTGAACCATCTCTCGGGCTTTGCGTGCCGCATGGCGTGCCTGAGCCGCTAGGATAACCTTTTGTACAATGATTTTGGCATCGTTGGGGTGCTCTTCCAAATAGTTTTCCAACATCTCGGAAACGGATTGAGATACGGCTGCGCTGACCTCACGATTTCCTAACTTGGTTTTGGTTTGCCCCTCAAACTGAGGTTCGGCAACCTTAACAGAAACGATGGCAGTCAATCCTTCCCTAAAATCATCTCCGGCAATCTCAAACTTGAGTTTGTCCAATAATCCCGATGCGTCGGCATATTTTTTTAAGGTGGTGGTCAATCCCCTGCGAAAACCCGATAGGTGAGTTCCCCCTTCATGGGTATTGATATTGTTGACATAGGAATGTAAGTTTTCGTTGAATGAGGTATTGTAAATCATGGCGACCTCTACGGGTATTCCATTCTTTTCACCCTCCATGGAAATCACTTCCTGAATAATGGACTCTCTATTGCTGTCCAAAAACCGAATGTATTCTTTAAGTCCTTCATCGGAATGAAAGGTTTCTTCAATAAAATTCCCTTCCTCGTCTTTTCTTCTTTTGTCGGTTAGCTTAATGGTGATGCCTTTGTTGAGGAAAGACAATTCACGCATTCTTTGGGCTAGGGTATCGTAGTTGTACTCAAGGACTTGCTGAAAAATCTGTGGGTCGGGCTTAAAGGTAACCACGGTACCGTTCTTGTCTGAATCTCCAACCGCTTCAACTGGGGCTAAGGGTTTTCCTCTTTCATAGGTTTGTTCCCAAATTTTTCCATCACGATAAACCGTTGCTTTGAGCTGTTCGGAAAGGGCATTGACACAGGAAACCCCTACACCGTGAAGTCCTCCGGAAACTTTGTAGGAATCTTTGTCAAACTTTCCTCCTGCACCGATTTTGGTCATGACCACTTCCAACGCAGAAACCCCTTCCTTTTTGTGCATGCCAATGGGAATTCCTCTACCGTTGTCTTCGGTGGTGATGGAGTTGTCTTCGTTGATGATAACGGTAATGATATCACAGTGACCTGCTAGGGCTTCGTCGATGGAGTTGTCTACAACTTCATAGACCAAATGATGGAGTCCTCTAACCCCTAAATCTCCAATGTACATGGAGGGACGCATTCTTACGTGTTCCATGCCCTCTAGGGCCTGAATACTATCTGCTGAATATTGAGGATTTTGGTTGGCTTCGCTCATAAATATTGGATGATTTTTACAGTCATTTCGTACACTTACAAATATACTGAAACCGCTAGTAAAAATGTAGGGTTGAGAAGGATTAAGCCTGTTAAGTTATCAACACAAAATGTGAAAAAAAATTAAATCAAACCAAGGTACTGTGATGGGCTAGAAATCACTCTCCGTAGGCATCGTCGTGAACCTTAGCTACTGCCCTTCCACTCGGGTCGTTTTGATTCTTAAAAGCCTCGTCCCATTCCAACGCAATAGGGGTACTACAAGCCACCGATGGTACGGATGGAACACTCAATGCGGCTGCATCACTGGGGAAGTGTTCTTCGAAAATAGTGCGGTAGTAGAACTCCTCTTTGTTTTGTGGGGTTTGCAAAGGAAACCTAAAATGAGCATTGTCCATTTGATCATCTGTAACAGCGGCTTCCACCACCTGCTTAAGGGTATCGATCCAACTGTAACCGACACCGTCGGAAAATTGCTCTTTTTGCCTCCAAGCTACACTTTCGGGTAGGTAGTCTTCAAAAGCCTTGCGAACCACCCATTTCTCCATTCGTTCTTTATTGATCATTTTATCCTGAGGATTGATACGCATGGCTACATCGATAAACTCCTTATCCAAAAAGGGAACACGACCCTCTATTCCCCAAGCAGCCAAAGACTTATTGGCCCTAAGGCAATCGTATTGATGAAGTTTGTCGAGTTTTCTTACAGTTTCTTTGTGGAACTCCTCTGCCGAAGGGGCTTTGTGGAAGTACAAATACCCTCCAAATAACTCATCTGCACCTTCTCCAGACAATACCATTTTGATGCCGTGGGACTTGATGCTTCTCGCCATCAAAAACATAGGAGTGGATGCCCTTACCGTAGTAATATCATAGGTTTCTAGGTGATAGATAACATCTTTTATAGCATCCAAACCTTCTTGGATCGTAAATACTACTTCGTGGTGGATGGAACCGATATGCTCAGATACTTTTTTGGCCGCTGCCAGGTCAGGTGAACCTTCCAGTCCTACCGAAAAAGAGTGTAATTGGGGCCACCATGCTTCCTGTGTATCATCTGACTCTACCCGTTTGGAAGAAAACTTTTTAGCCAAGGCAGAGGTAATGGAGGAGTCTAAACCTCCAGAAAGTAGCACTCCATAGGGAACATCACTCATCAATTGACGGTGAACGGCATCGGAGAGCGCATCGTGTAAATCTTCTATACTGGTAGGGTTGTCTTTGACGGTATCAAAATCCACCCAGTCTCTTTGGTACCATTGGGTTGGTGCCGAATCTCCACTCTTCATATAATGACCAGGAGGAAATAGCTCTATTTTGGCGCAAACTCCTTCCAAAGCCTTTAGTTCAGAGGCCACATAAAAAGTACCATCTTTGTCCCATCCCATATACAGAGGAATAATTCCCATATGATCACGGGCTATAAAGTAACTGTCCTGTTTGCTGTCATAAATGGCAAAAGCAAATATTCCATTGAGATCATCGACAAAATCAGCTCCTTTTTCTTGGTAAAGAGCCAAAATGACTTCACAATCGGATTCGGTTTTGAATTCGTATTCCCCTTCAAACTGTTTTCTCAACTCAAGGTGATTATAGATTTCTCCATTGGCAGCCAATACAATAGTTCCATCCTGGCTATACAAGGGTTGCTTGCCAGAAGCAGGATCGACAATGGCCAATCTTTCGTGACCCAAAATGGCCTTGTTGTTACTGTAGATACCGCTCCAGTCTGGTCCTCTATGTCTGAGCTGTTTTGACATTTCTAATATTTGAGGTCTTAACAATTCTGAATCTTGTTTCAGATCAAAGGCACATACAATTCCACACATAATTTAAATTTTTAAGCAAAATTATATAAATATTTTAATATTTTCATTTATAAAACCAATTCGATAAATAATTTAAATTAAAACGTTTATATACGTTATAATTATAAAGAATAGATGAAGCAAATTGAGTAAAAAGTTAAAATTTTAAGCCAAAGTA